>JAJYHA010000432.1 GCA_021784995.1 Myxococcales bacterium | reverse complement strand
CCTCGCGTTCAGCGCGGCGATGGACGCCCCGTCGGTCCAGGCCGCGCTCTCGGTCACACCGGCCGCCGCCGTGCAGCTCTCCTGGTCCGCCGGCGACACGCGACTCCAGATCGCGCCGCAGCAGGCGTGGGCGGGGGGCACGGTCTACACCATCTCGGTGGGCCAGGCCGCGCGAACCGCGTCCGGGCAGACCCTCGCCGAGCCGGTTCGCGCCGTCTTCATGACGGAGGACGCGCCCACGGCGACGATCCAGGCCGCCTATCTCTCGGGGAAGCGCGCCGGCCTCACGCAGGGGTTCCGCCTCACGTTCAGCCGCTCGGTGAGCCTGGCGAGCGTGCAGGCCGCGCTGAGGATCACCCCGGCCGTCGACGGCCAGCTGACGACCGGCATGCAGCGCGGTGACCCCACCGAGATCACCTTCGTGCCGTCCACGGCCCTCGCCCCCGACACCACCTACGCGGTCACGTTCTCGTCGCCGGTCCTCTCGTCGGACGGGATGGCCGTGGCCCCGGTGCCCCGGCTGGTCGTCCGCACGCTGGATCGCCCCTCCGTCGTGCGCACCCGGCCGGCCGACCACGCCCAGGGCGTGGCCGCCGACGCGTCGGTGAGCATCCGCTTCGACCGCTCGATGGATCCGGCCACCACCCAGGCAGCATTCCGCCTTGTCGCGGCGGCCACCGGCGCCGCCGTCCGCGGGACCTTCAGCTGGGTCGAGAACGGGACCGTGCTGGTGTTCAGTCCCACGCGGGCCTTCGAGGCAGGCCACGTCTACACGCTCACGCTGGCGTCGTCGGCCACGTCGGCGGACGGCGCGACCGTGGCGCTGCCGGGCGGGGGGACCGCGCTGCGGGCATCCTTCCGCGTGGTGGCCCCGACGCCCGCGTCGGCCCGGAAGACGACCGCGCCCGCGCCGACCACGAAGCCGGCGCCAGTGACCGCACCAGCATCCGGCAGCACGGCCCCCAGGGCCACGCCGACGCCATCCCCATCGGCCGGGTCGACGGCCAGCGCCCCCTGGCTGAGCGTGGAACGCTACGCGCTGCAGCTGCTGAACTGCACGCGGACCGGCGGCTGGGTCCGTGCGGACGGCACGTGCGATGGGTACGGGTCCGGCAAGTACAGCTCCTACGTGGCGCCGCTCACCCTGAGCGCGGGGATCTCCACCGACGTGTCGCGCCCGTACGCGAAGTACCAGGCGGTGCGCGACGCCTGCAGCCACTTCCTCGACGGGACGCCGGGCGATCGCCTCGCGCGCGCCGGCTACACCAGCTACCGCTGGGCGGAGAACATCGGCTGCCAGACCGGCGACCCGCGGCAGGTGGCCATCAACTCGCTCCTCTTCTTCCAGTCGGAGAAGTCGTACGACGGCGGCCACTGGGTCAACCTGAAGAACCCGGAGTACTCCACCGTCGGGATCGGTGTCTGGGACTACAACGGGTACGTCCTGGTCGTCTTCGACTTCTATCACCCGTGACCCCGTGATCCGCGACGCGATCCTGCACCTGCTCAACGAGCAGCCGCTGCTGGTCGACCTGCCGGCGCTGCCGGCGGCCGGCGACACGTGCGTCCTGTGCAGCAACGTGCGCACCACGGCCGGCAAGCGGCCCGTCTGGGTGGACCGCGGCGAGCATCTCTTCGTCTTCCCCCTCTCGCAGGTGCGATTCCTGGAGGTCCCGGCGACGGAGGCGGAGGCCGACGAGCCGGCGCGATCCACGGGCCTGGAGCTGGCACCGGTGGAGCCCGAGCTGGAGCTGGACGAGGACCTCCTGCGACGCATCCGGGAGAGCTGACCGGACGCGCCCCCACCGCTCCCGGCGGTGGTGCGGCGAGCACGTCCGGAGCATCCGGGGGTGACGGAGCGGCAAGAGGCGGGTGCTACACTCCCGCGCGATGACGAAGAACCTCGTGGTCGTCGAGTCGCCTGCCAAGGCGAAGACGATCGAGCGGTACCTCGGCCCGGAGTACCGCGTGCTGGCATCCTACGGCCACGTCCGTGATCTCCCGGAGAACCCCGGTCGGGGCAAGCTGGGGGTGGACGTCGACCACGATTTCGCCCCCGAGTACGTGATCTCCGAGGACCGCCGCCGCCAGGTGGAGGCCATCCGGAAGGCGGCCCGCACGGCCGACCAGGTCTATCTCGCCACGGACCTCGACCGCGAGGGGGAGGCGATCGCCTGGCACGTCGCGGAGGCGGCGGACGTCCCGGCCGAGAAGACCCGGCGGGTCACCTTCAGCGAGATCACGCAGGGCGCGATCCAGGATGCCTTCCGGCACCCGCGCGGGATCGACGTGCACCTCGTCGACGCGCAGCAGACGCGCCGGATCGTGGACCGGCTGGTGGGCTACACGCTGAGCCCGCTGCTCTCGCGCAAGGTCCGGGGCGGACTGTCCGCCGGTCGCGTGCAGTCGGTGGCGGTCCGGCTGGTCGTGGAGCGCGAGCGCGAGATCCGCGACTTCTCCGCGCGCGAGTACTGGACGCTGGAGGCCCTGCTCGAGACCCGGGGGGGCGAGCGGTTCGCCGCCGACGTGGTCCGGTTCGACGGCGCGAAGCTCGAGATCGGCGACGGTCCCACCGCCGATGCGCACGCCACGGCCCTGCGGGCACTCCGGCCGCGCGTGGCGAAGGTGGCGGTGACCAGGCGGCGCACGAACCCGGCACCCCCGTTCACCACCAGCACGCTGCAGCAGGAGGCGAGCCGCAAGCTGGGCTTCTCGCCCAAGCGCACCATGTCCGTCGCCCAGCGGCTCTACGAGGGCGTGGAGACCGGCGAGGGTCAGGTCGGCCTGATCACGTACATGCGCACCGACTCCACCGCGATGGCCAGCGTGGCCATGAGCGAGGCGCGCGACGTGATCCGCGATCGCTTCGGAACGCCGTACGTCATGCCGCGCGGGCGCGTCTACCGCACCCGCACCCGCGGGGCCCAGGAGGCGCACGAGTCGATCCGGCCGACCAGCTTCCGGCGCGACCCGGACTCCCTTGCCGGCCACCTGAAGCCTGACGAGCTGCGGCTCTACCGGCTCGTCTGGCAGCGGGCGCTCGCATCGCAGATGGCGTCGAAGGAGATCGAGACCACGGGCGTGGACCTCGAGGCCGGTCCCTACGGGCTGCGCGCCAGCGCGAGCCGGACGACGTTCGACGGGTTCGCGCGCGTCTACACCGAGGGCCGCGACGACGGCACGGAGGAGCGCGAGAGCCAGCTGCCGCCGCTCGCCGAGGGCGACGAGACGTCCGTGGCGGACGTCACGAGCACCCAGCACTTCACCGAGCCGCCGCCCCGGTACACGGAGGCGACCCTGGTGAAGGCGCTCGAGGAGAAGGGGATCGGCCGCCCGTCCACCTACGCGGCGATCATCTCGACCATCCAGGACCGGGGCTACGTCTCCCTGGTGGACCGGCGCCTCCGCCCCGAGCCGATCGGTGAGATCGTGACCGACCTGCTGGTGGAGCACTTCGGAGAGTTCGTCGACCCCGAGTTCACGGCCCGCATGGAGGAGCGGCTCGACGAGATCGCCCGCGGCGAGCGTGCCTGGGTGCCGCTGCTGCGCGAGTTCTACGGGCCGCTGCGGGACCTGGTGGACGCGAAACGCAAGGAACTCCGCCGGCGCGACTTCACCACCGAGCCCTCGGACGAGGTCTGCTCGCTCGGCCATCCCATGGTCATCCGGCTGGGGCGCTACGGGCGCTTCCTCTCCTGCTCCCTCTACCCGGAGCACCAGGAGAGCCGGCCACTCCCTGGAGAGACCGGGGGCAGCGCGGGAGCCCCGGCCGAAGGCGCGGAGGCCCCGGCGGGCCTGCCGGGCACGGGCCAGCCATGCCCCGAGTGCGGCCAGGGAACCCTGGTGGAGAAGCGCGGGCGCTTCGGGCCGTTCGTGGGCTGCTCGCGCTACCCCGAATGCACGTACATCCAGCGCCAGGGGCCGCCGCCCCCGCCCCCGCTGCCGTTCGAGGTGCCCTGCCCGAAGTGCGGAAAGGGGCACCTGGCGACACGGCGCGCCCGGCGGACCGGGAAGGTCTTCTGGGGCTGCTCCCGGTACCCCTCCTGCGACTTCACCACCGACTTCGAGCCGGTCGGCGCGCGGCACGGCGCCGACGCGGGCCCGGTCGCCCGGCACGGCGACGGCGGGATCTGCCTCCAGTGCGGCGCGGCCGTCCCGCTGCCGGAGGGGGACCTGGTCGGTCTCACCCTGCCCGGCGGGCCGCCGGATCCCGGCGCCCTCGCGCCGCGGAGGACGCGCTCCGGGGGCCGCTCGTCCGCGGCCCGGACCGCCCGGTCGCGACAGGGGGGTGCCTCGCGCCAGGCCAGCACGTCGCGCCGCACCACCTCCCGGCGCGGGGCGGATGCCGGCCCCGCGTGAGCCCGGAGGACGCCCTCGCGTCGTTCCTCGAGGCGCTCGTCGCCCGGGACGCGTCGCCGCACACGATCCGGGCCTACCGGACCGCGCTGCGCGACTACCTCGGGTGGCTGGCGTCAGCGCAGGCGGCCGCGCTGGCGCGTCCCGGTCGTGACGCCGACACGGCGTGGGATCGCCCGTCGCGGGCCGTGCTGCGCGGCTACCTGGGGCACCTCTCCACCCGCCTGGCGCGCCGCTCGGTGGGGAGCCGCCTGGGCGCCATCCGGTCCTTCTACCGGCACGCGCGCCGGGCAGGCTGGGTGGAGGGCGATCCGTGGGCCGGGCTCGCCACGCCTCGACAGGGCACCCGGCTCCCGAAGGTGCTGGAGGTCGGCGACGTCGAGCAGCTCCTGGACGCCACGGACGTCCGCGGCATGGCGCCCGGCGCGGAGACGGGCGGGCGGCGTGGCGGCGGACGCGCCGGGGACGCCGCGCGGCTCGCGGTGCGCGACCGGGCGATCGTCGAGACGGCCTACGCCGCGGGCCTCCGGATCAGCGAGCTGGCCGGGCTGCGGATGGGCAACCTCGACCTGCGGCACGGCGAGGTGCGCGTCCTGGGCAAGGGCCGCAAGGAGCGCGTCTCGCTGCTGGGGCGCCCGGCGGTGGAGGCGCTCTCCGAGTACCTCGCCGAGGTGCGCCCGGCGCTGCGCTCGCGGGCCGGTGGGGCGGACGAGGGGAGCGTCTTCCTTAACGCACGCGGGACGTCGCTGGGCGTCCGCGGGATGCGCCTCCGGATCGACCGGCTGGCGCGGCTCGCGGGCCTCCCCGATGGGGTGAGCCCGCACACCCTGCGCCACTCCTTCGCCAGCCACCTGCTCGACGGCGGCGCCGACCTGCGCGTGGTGCAGGAGCTGCTCGGTCACAGCAGCCCGGCGACCACCGAGATCTACACG
>JAJYHA010000267.1 GCA_021784995.1 Myxococcales bacterium | reverse complement strand
CCCCGCCGATCGCGCCTCCGGGAAGGCGATCTACCCGGCCGTGCCCTGGAGCCCGCCGGCGGGCGGTCGCTAGCGTGGCGCCCTCGCGCACGCCCCGGGAGCTCGCGGAGTGATCTCCGGATCCAGCATCGCGCAGTCGCTCCTCTCGGGCGTGCTCGACGGCGCGGACTACGCGCTCTACTCGGTGGGCCTCGCCTTCGTCTTCGGGATCCTGCGCGTCATCAACCTCGCCCACGGCGAGCTGGTGGTGCTGGGCGGCTACGTGGCCTACTGGCTCTTCGTGCGGTGGGGGGTGGATCCGCTGCTGGCGCTGCCCCTGGCGGCCCTGGCCAGCGGCGCGATCGGCCAGCTCACCTACCGGATCTTCCTGCGCCGGATCCGCGAGGCGCCGGAGCTGAACACGCTCATCCTCACCTTCGGAGTCGGCATCTTCCTGGCGAACCTCTTCCTGCAGCTCTGGTCGGGCGACCTCCGCAGCGTGGAGGCGGACTGGCTGCAGCGCGCGATCCGGATCGGCCCGCTCTACGTGGGCGTGGGCGAGCTGGTGGCGTTCGCCGTCTCGCTCGCCTGCGTCCTCGGGCTCGACGCCTTCCTGCGGCGGACGCGGGCGGGCAAGGCGATCCGCGTCACCGCCATCGACCGCGACTCCGCCGCGCTGGCCGGCATCGACGTGGAGCGCGTGGACCGGGGCGCCTTCGTGATCGGGGCGATGCTGGCCGGGGTGGCCGGCCCGCTGCTGGGCATCCTGTCGCACGTGAGCCCCAACGTCGGCCACGGACTCACCGTGAAGGCCTTCATCCTCACGGTCCTGGCCGGCGTGGGGTCGATCGCGGGCCTGGTGGCGAGCGGGATCGTCATCGGCGTGGGCGAGGCGATGACGGTGACCTTCGTCAGCTCCTCCGTCCGCGAGCTGTTCGGGTTCGTGCTCTTCCTGGTGATCCTGCTGGTCCGGCCGTCCGGGCTCTTCGGGCAGAGGTCGTGATGCGGCGCCTGCACCTCACCGAGCCGGTCGCCGCGACCGCCGTCTTCGGCGTGGTGGCCGTGCTGCCGTTCCTCCTCTCCTTCAATCCGTACCACCTCAGCATCCTGGTGGCGGCGCTCACCCTGGGCGCGGTCGCGGTCGCGTGGAACATCCTGGCCGGCCAGTGCGGGCAGGTCTCGTTCGGTCACGCCGGCTTCTTCGGCATCGGCGCCTACGCCTCCGCCATCCTGGCCATGCGCGCCGGCTGGAGCCCTTACCTCGCCATGGTGGGCGCGGGGGGCGTCGGCGTCGTGCTGGGGCTCGCCATCGGGCTCCCCGCCTTCAAGCTGCGCGGGCCCTACTTCGCCCTGGCCATCCTCGGCTTCGCCGAGGTGATGAAGCTCCTGGCCCAGAACCTCGACGGCCTGACGGGCGGCTCGCAGGGGATCTTCGACGTCCCGCCGCCGCCGCCCATCACCGTGGGGCCGGTCCACCTCGACTTCGCGGCCTCGCGGACGACCAACTACTACCTCGCCGCGCTGCTCCTGCTGGGCGTCTACCTGGTGGCCGCGCTGCTCGGACGGGCCCGGGTGGGGGTGGCGATGGCGACGGTGCGGGCCGACGAGGAGACGGCCGCGGGCATCGGGGTGCCGGTCCAGCGCACCAAGGCGGTGGCCCTCTGCGCCTCGGCCTTCTGCACGGCGGTGGCGGGCGCCTTCTACGCCCACTACGTCCACTACCTGGCGCCCGACTCCGCGTTCGACGGGTCGTGGTCGGTCATGCCCATCGTCGCCTCGCTGTTCGGCGGCATGAGCACGCTGGTCGGCCCCGGCGTGGGCGCGCTGGTCATCACCGGCCTGGACGAGTTCGTCTTCAAGCGGCTGTTCGAGACGGGGCACCAGCTCTTCTTCGGCCTGTTGCTGGCCGTGGTGATCGTCTGGGCGCCGGCCGGGTTGCTGGGCGGGCGTGTCCGAAAGCCGCGCCGGGGCGCGGCGGGCGCGGGTCCGGCGCGGCCGGCGGCGGGCGCGAGCGCGTGACGCGGGGACTCGAGGAGGGAGCGACGCGTGGGTGAGGAACGGATGAGGAAGCTGCTCACGGCCGAGGAGGCCGTCGGGCGCGTGCTCTTCGACGGCGCGGTGGTGATGGTGGGCGGCTTCGGGCTGGTGGGGATGCCCCTCACGCTCGTCTCGGCCCTCAACGCGGGCCCGGCGAAGGAGCTGACCATCATCAGCAACAACCTGGCGGAGCCGGGGCGACACCTGGGAAAGGCGCTCCTGCTGGGCAAGGTCCGGCACGCGGTCGGCACCTACTTCACGACCAACCCCGACGTCGTCCGCGCGCACGCCGAGGGGCGGATCGCCTGCACGGTGATGCCGCAGGGGACCTTCGCCGAGGCCATCCGCGCCGGGGGGGCGG
Organism: Myxococcales bacterium; assembly: GCA_021784995.1. Next base: position 3,018 of record JAJYHA010000267.1, on the reverse strand, counting down.
GCCTGGGCGGCTTCTACACGCCCACCGGGGTGGGCACGCTGCTGGCGGAGGGGCGCGAGGTGCGGGAGATCGCCGGGAGGCGCTACGTCTTCCAGGAGCCGCTCACCGCCGACGTGGCGCTGATCCGTGCCCGCGCGGCCGACCGGCTGGGCAACCTCGTCTACTCGAAGACGGCCCGGAACTTCAATCCGGCCATGGCGACCGCCGCCCGCGCCGTGGTGGCGGAGGTGGACGAGATCGTGGAGGTGGGTGCGCTCGATCCGGAGAAGATCGCGACGCCCCACCTCTACGTGGACCACGTGGTACTGGCGAGGGAGACGCTGTGAGGGACCTCATCGCGCGCCGGGCCGCGGGCCTGCTCCGGGAGGGCTGGGTGGTGAACCTCGGGATCGGCATCCCGACGCTGATCGCCCGCCACATCGACCCCGACGTCATCTTCCTCCACAGCGAGAACGGTATCCTGGGCGTGGGCCCGCCCCCCGCCCCTGGCGAGCTGGACGTGGACCTCATCGACGCCAACAAGCGCCCCATCACGCAGCGGGCGGGGGTGAGCTTCTTCGACAGCGCGGCCTCCTTCGCCATGCTGCGGGGCGGGCACGTGGACGCGGCGGTGCTGGGTGCGCTGCAGGTGGACGAGCGCGGACTACTCGCCAACTGGGCGGTGCCGGGCGAGCCGGTGCTGGGCGCCGGAGGGGCGATGGACATCTGCGTGGGCGTGCGGACGCTCGTCGTCGCCATGACCCACACCACCGCCGAGGGCGCGCCCAAGCTGGTCCCGCGCTGCACGCTGCCGATCACCTCGATCCGGCCGGCGGACTGGATCGTGACGGAGCTGGGCACCTTCCGGTGCGAGGGCGGCGCGCTGGCCCTCGTCGAGCTGGCGCCGGGTGCCACGCTCGAGGAGGTGCGGGCCCGGACCACCGCCGCGTTCCAGCCGAGGCTCCCCGCGTAGGCGGCCGCGGTGGTGGGCGTTCGAGGGGCCGCGCCGGCCGGGCGAGGGAACTGCCTGGACGTGGGCGCGGGTCGCGCTCCTGGCCGGCCATCCCGGCGCCGTCCCGGGACCGTACCCCCGTAGGCACGGTGCGTGCGGCGACCGGCCTCGCGCTCGATCGGGCGCGGCGCCGGACCACGGCGGCACCTGGTCGCACGCGACCGGGGAGCCCGCGCCCGGACCGTCCTTCCGTTTTCCCGCGCGACGCGCTGCGCGGCCGCGCGCGGACACCCGGCGCGGGGCGCGGAGGGCCGGCCGGCGGCACGGACGTCCGGAGGCGCGTGGGCCGGGACCGTAGGCGCTTCGCGGCGCGGACACGGGTCGCGTTCCATCTTCGCCCGGCGGCTGCCAACATTCCGTCCAAGCGCGGGGATCGTCTCGCGTGGCGACGGGGGGTCATTCATGTCGATTGCGCGCCTGGTGCGGTCGTGTCTCGTCGTGTGCGGCGTGGCGCTGTTCCTGGCCTGCGGGAGCCAGAACGCGTCGGAGGATCCGTCCCGCTCCGAGTTCCTGAAGGGCGGCAAGGGCGGTGGCGGCGGGCACAAGCCGCCCACCGGCGAGGCGGCCGCCAACAACGTCTCCTTCCCGGTGATCTTCTCCGACGGCGTCGGGCCCGCCTCCTTCCCGGCGGACGGCGCGTGGCGGTTCGCGACCATCACCGATCCGGCGACCCAGTGCGTCCAGGAGGGCAACGCCTCCGCCACCGTGGACCCCAGCGTCTTCTGCTACTACGGGCGCCACACGACCACCATCTCCGAGACGGGCGGCATCACGTTCGACGGCGCTCCGAAGGTGTGGTGGCTGCAGCAGCGGAGCGCGAACTTCTGGAAGGCGTTCAGCTACGCCTACCAGGGCACCCTGGCCGTGTCGGCGGTGGACGTGGGCGACCTGCTCGAGTCGAGCCCGTCGATCGCCACCCGCCAGATCCGGACCGAGTTCAACCTCCTGCAGGACGTGAGGGGCGACGGGGAGCTCGGCGGCTACCTCAACGCGGACGGCACCGCGAACCTCGCGATGTGCACCATTCCGAGCGGGACCACCGGGACCTCGACGAACTGCCTGGGCGCGCTCGCCATGAGCGGCGCCGTGCCCGGGACGCAGCAGTCGATCAACGAGACGCAGGGCACCGACTTCGGGCCGGGTGGTGACGGCGCCGTCGCCGTTCCGGGCACGTTGACCTTCGCCGACCCGACGACGGTGCGCGCCGCGGTCCCCGCGGACGGCGCCGACGTCAAGGTGCACGCCATCGTCTACGCGCGCTGCGCGCGGCTCCTGATCCAGAGGGTGGGCGAGACCAAGGCGACCTTCGATCCGGCCACCGTGGCCTGGGACGCCACCAAGGGGATGTGGGCCGGGCCGGGCGTCAACGCGGCCGCGCTCGTCAACCTCCCCGCCTACACGGACGCCTACGCGGCCGAGATCAACTCCGGCGGCGGCCTGGTCTACGGGTACAACTGGAGCGCCAGCACCGCGACCACCGGCGTCTACCGGCTCTCCTTCGTCCTGGATGGGAACGACGCGGTGGGCCCGAAGTGCACCGCGACCTCCAAGACGCGGTTCGTGGCGGGCGTCACGCGGCTCGTGAACCTGGGTGAGGCCAACCAGCCGGGGATCCTGTACGCGGGAGACCCGGCGCTGGGCGACGAGGGCGGCATCGCCTACCTCGACCTCGAGCTGACCGCCAAGGGCGGCGGCGGGCGCGGCGGGAACTGAGCGGTTCACCGGGCGGCGCCGCCGCCCGCGTGGCCGGTGACGCGACGCAGCCGGGAGAGGCGACGTGCGTGCCTCGAACGGCTGCGTCGACGTACCACAGGTCCGCGCGCCGGGACGGGCGTGTTCGAGCAGGCGGAGGGACCATGAGGAGGAACGAGATGACTCGAACGATTGGAATCGTCGCCGCGGCGATCGCGCTCGCGGCTGCATCGCCGGCCCGCGCCGACGACCAGGATCGCACCCAGAGCCGCGACCGCGACGTCGGGACGCAGCACGACCGGAGCCCGGACCAGGACCAGACGCGGCTTCACCTC
>JAJYHA010000167.1 GCA_021784995.1 Myxococcales bacterium | reverse complement strand
GGTGGCGAGCACGTTCGGGCCGACGCCCGTCTCGCAGCCGGGGAAGAGCTCGCGCTCCTCCCACCGGACGTGGCGCTCCAGCAGCTCCGCGAAGAGGGTCAGGGCCTGGCGCGTGTCGGGCGCCGTGCCCTGGCGCGCGGTCTCGAGCAGGCGCGTCAGGCGCCGGTGCTCGTCGCGGAGCCGCGCCGCGTCGGGCGCGGCGAGGTGGGGCGACAGCAGCTCCTCCTCGGCCCGCGTGTGGGCCTGGAAGGTCGTGTCCTCGAAGCGCCGGGCGAGCGCGACCAGCCCCGGCAGGTCCCTGGGCGCCCCGGCGCTGTCGCCGTGCCCGGCCAGCCCCTTCTTGAGCTGGTACGCGACCAGGAGCGCGTGGTGGTGCTCGCTGGAGAGGGGCTTCATCTCGCGGCTGCGACGGATCGCCATCGGAGGCCATGCTCCCCCATGCCCCCGGTCGGCGCAAGCCGGCCGGGCGCCCCGCTCCGCTGCTTGACGCTGTGCGTCGAAGGGGCTAGATGGCAGGCAGCTCTTCCATTTGACTCGGAAATCAACGGGAGCCCCCATGGTGACCAGCGGAGCCTCCAGGACCGGACGCCGTGCAGCCGTCGTGGCCGGGCTTCGCACACCGTTCGTGAAATCGGGCGGCGAGTTCGCGGCGCTCTCGGCGGTGGACCTGGGCGCCATCGTGGTGAACGAGCTGGTGGCGCGGGCCGGCCTCGCGCCGGCCGAGTACGACGCGGTGGTGTTCGGGCAGGTGATCCCCTCGCCGCTCGTCACGCTGGCGGCGCGCGAGGTGGTGCTGCGGAGCCAACTGCCGAAGTCGGTCCAGGCCCACACCGTCGCCCGCGCCTGCGCCACCTCCATCCAGGCCGCCACCGACGCCGCCGACCAGATCGCCCTCGGCCACGCCGACGTGGTGCTGGCCGGGGGCGCCGAGTCGCTCTCCGACGCCCCCATCTTCGCCTCGCGCAAGCTGGCCCAGGCGCTCGTGAAGGCCTCCCGCGCGCGGAGCGCGCTGGAGAAGGTGCGCGCCTTCGGCGGCCTCGCGGCGCGCGACCTCGCCCCGGTGCCGCCCGCGCTGAAGGAGCCGACCACCGGCCTCACCATGGGCGAGAGCGCCGAGCGCATGGCCCAGCAGAACGGCATCGCGCGCGCCGCGCAGGACGAGTTCGCCCTCGGGAGCCACCGCAAGGCGGCGGACGCCTGGCGCGCCGGGCGCTTCGAGGGCGAGGTGATGCACGTCCCGGTGCCGCCCCGCTTCGATCGCGTGGCCGCCCGGGATGGGGTCGTGCGCGACGACGCCAGCCCGGAGGCGCTCGCGCGCCTGCCCGCGGCCTTCGACCGCCGTCACGGCACCGTGACGGCCGGCAACGCGTCGCCGCTCACCGACGGGGCGGCGGCCGTGGTGCTGGTGGCGGAGGAGAAGGCGAGGGCGCTCGGGCTCCGCCCCCTCGGCTTCGTGCGGGCCCACGCCTACGCGGCGCTCGACCCGGCCGACCAGCTCCTGCAGGGCCCGGCCTACGCGGCGCCGGTGGCGCTCGACCGCGCCGGGCTCCGGCTCCAGGACGTCGATCTCGTCGACATGCACGAGGCCTTCGCGGCGCAGGTGCTCTCCAACCTGCAGGCCTTCGCCTCGCGCCGCTTCGCGCAGGAGAAGCTGGGCCGGAGCGAGCCGCTGGGCGAGGTGGACCCGGCGCGGCTGAACGTGAACGGCGGCTCCATCGCGCTGGGGCACCCCTTCGCCGCCACGGGGGCGCGCATGATCACCCAGACGCTGCGCGAGCTGGCGCGGCGCGGGGGGGCGCACGCGCTGCTCACGGTCTGCGCGGCCGGCGCGATCGGCGCCGCCCTGGTGCTCGACGGCCCCGACGTCGCCGCCTGACCCGCGAGGAGATCGCCATGATGCCCGCCGAGACGATGGGCCGGAGCTTCCGCGTCACCGTGGCGGAGGGCGTCGCCACCTGCCTCCTCGACGTGCCGGGCGAGCCCGTGAACACGCTCTCGCCCGAGGTGGGCGACGAGCTCCAGGCGGCGCTCCGCGCGCTGGAGGCGGACCGCGCGGTCCGGGCGGTGGTGATCGCGAGCGGGAAGCCGGGCGGCTTCGTGGCCGGCGCGAAGATCGAGGTCATCCAGGGCGCGCGCAGCGCGGCGGAGGCGGAGGGCCTCTCCCGGCGGTTGCAGCGGGGCCTCGACGCCGTGGAGCGCTTCCCCAAGCCGGTGGTGGTCGCCGTCGACGGCGCCTGCCTGGGGGGCGGGCTGGAGCTGGCGCTGGCCTGCCACTGGCGCGTGGCCAGCGACGACCGCCGGACCCAGCTCGGCCTGCCCGAGGTGCAGCTCGGGCTGCTGCCCGGAGGGGGGGGGACGCAGCGCCTGCCGCGCCGGATCGGGATCGCCTCCGCGCTCGACCTGATCCTGGCCGGGAAGTCGGTGCGGGCGGCCCGTGCGCGCCGCCTGGGGCTGGTGGACGAGGTCGTGCCCGCGCCCATCCTGCTCGACGTGGCGCGGCGCCGGGCGCGCGCGCTGGCCGACGGGGAACTCCGCCGCGCAGCGCCGGGGGTGGTGGGGCGCCTGCGCCGGGAGGGCCTGGGAGCGCAGCGGCTCGCGCTGGAGGAGAACGCGCTGGGCCGGGCGGTGCTCTTCCGCGAGGCCCGCCGGGCCCTGCTCCGCAAGACGCGCGGCCACTACCCCGCGCCCGAGCGGGCGCTGGAGGCGGTGCGCTGCGGCTACGACAAGGGGATGGAGCGCGGCCTGGAGCGGGAGGCGCGCCTCTTCGGCGAGCTGGCCGTCTCCGACGCGTCGCGCAACCTGGTCGGCATCTTCTTCGCGACCACGGCGCTGAAGCGGGACACCGGGGTGGACGACCCCTCGGTGAAGGCGCGCGAGGTGGCCGCCGTGGGCGTGCTGGGCGGCGGCCTCATGGGGGCGGGCATCGCCTTCGTCACCGCGTCGGCCGGCCTGCCGGTGCGGATCCGCGAGCGCGACGACGCGAGCGCGGCGCGGGCGCTCGCGACCGTGGCCGGCCTGGCCGACGAGCGCCTGCGGCGGCGCTCCGTCGACCGGCTGGAGCGCGACGCCACGGTCCGGCGGCTCACCGCCACCACCGACTGGTCGGGCTTCGAGCGGGTGGACCTCCTCGTCGAGGCGGTCTTCGAGGACCTGTCCCTGAAGCGGGAGATGCTGCGCGCCTTCGAGCAGGTGAACCCGCGGGGCATCTTCGCCTCCAACACCTCCTCCATCCCCATCGGCAGCATCGCCGAGGCCGCGGCGCGGCCGGAGGGGGTGCTCGGCATGCACTACTTCTCGCCGGTGCAGAAGATGCCGCTCCTCGAGGTGATCGTCACGCCGCGGACGGCGTCCGAGGCGACGGCCACCGCGGTGGCGCTCGGCAAGCGGCAGGGCAAGACGGTGATCGTGGTCCACGACGGCCCGGGCTTCTACACGAGCCGCATCCTGGCGCCCTACCTGAACGAGGCGGCGGAGATCCTGCTCGAGGGGGCGTCCATCGAGGACGTCGACGGCGCGCTCACCGCCTTCGGCATGCCGGTGGGGCCCATCGTGCTCATGGACGAGGTGGGCATCGACGTGGGCGCCAAGGTGGGGAAGATCCTGCACGAGGCCTTCGGCGAGCGGATGGCGCCGCCGAAGGGGCTCGAGGCGCTGGTGGCCGCGGGCCGGCTGGGGCGCAAGGCGCGGAAGGGCTTCTACACCTACGGTGGAAAGCGGAAGGAGGTCGACCGGAGCGTCTACGACCTCCTCCCGGGCGGCCGCGCGCGCAAGCGGGTGAACCGCGACGAGATCGCCGACCGCGTGGTGCTCCAGATGGTGAACGAGGCGATCCGCTGCCTGGGCGACGGCATCCTGCGGAGCGCGCGCGACGGCGACGTCGGCGCCGTCTTCGGCCTCGGCTTCCCTCCGTTCCTGGGCGGCCCCTTCCGCCACGCCGACGCGATCGGCGCCCGGCAGCTCCTCGATCGCGTCGAGCGGTGGCACGACCGGTTCGGCGAGCGCTTCGAGCCGGCGCCGCTCCTCGTCGAGCACGCACGCACCGGCGCTCGCTTCCACCCGTAGACGCCCGACCCCCGTGCCAGCTTTCGCGGCCCGTTCCCTCGCCGGTCGCGGAGGCGCCGGCTTGCCTGCGGTGGTGTGTCGCGTCGTGGGCCAAATCCCGCGGAGGCGCGTGAAAAGACCCACCGCGCGCGCCCCAGGCCAGGGCGACCGCAACCGGGTTCGGTCGCTGCACCTCCGTGTCGCATCCGTGATTTCCTGTGTCGGACGGAGGGGTTGGGGCCATTCACCGAGAGTTCCGAAGGCATCCGCCTTCCCGTGCCCCGGGCGGCCGGGATCTGGCCCGCCGCTCGCAGGGAGAACCTGCGCTCGTCCGGGCTGGTTCGCAGCGGCCCTCTCGCTCTGAGGGGCGCGAGAGAAAGGCGGCCGATCCGTTCCGAGCGAGCTCCTTACCGAGGGGGTGGGGGTTGAAGGGCTCGTCAACCGACGAGCCCTTCCTTTTTCTCCAGGGCTGGTGTGTCAAATGCCACGAAGGGTGCCGATATTTGCGTGGGGACGAAAATCTTGCGCAACCAGGCACCGCAAGCGGTGCCCTCGCCGGTCGGGCCCATTTCACAACTGGTGGAATTACGTCCATTTCATCCACGCGCGGACGGGTTGCGCCGCGCGGTCGATGCGCGTCAACCTGCCGCACCCGTTGGCCCGACCCTGGCAAGTGACGGCCAGTGCGGTAGTGTGCGCATCTCTCGACGTTCGGGTGCAGGCCCCTCTCTCGGAGTGAACTTTCATGACCAAGATCAATGGCCGCTTGCTGGCGGTGCTGGTCGCGTCGGCAGCGGTGGCGTGCTCTGGGGACAGGGGTCCCCAGGGCGCGAACGGTAGCGACGGAGCGACGGGCGCGGTCGGCGCGACGGGCGCCACGGGCGCGACGGGCGCGGTCGGCGCGACGGGCGCCACCGGTCCCGCCGGCCAGGCCCTCACGGGCGTGGTGGACTTCAACGCGCTGACGCCGGACCAGCTGGCGGCGCTCGACATGACCGCCACCATCACCGGCGTCACCAACGCCGCGAACCCGGTCGTCAGCTTCACGATCACCAACTGGAACGGCCAGCCGGTGAAGGACGTCGCGCCGGCCGACATGAGGTTCGCCCTCCTCAAGCTCGTCGTCGCCACCAACGGCGGGAACGACACCTGGGTGAGCTACATCGCGGCCAACGCCACCTCGACCGCGTCGGTCGAGGGCCCCACCACCACGGGCGCGGTGCTCACCGACAACGGCGACGGCACCTACACCTACCAGTTCGCCAAGAACGTCCAGAACGCGGCCGCGGCCGGCACCACCTACGACGCGAACGCCGTCCATCGCGCGGTGCTCATCGTGAGCCACAGCGGCAACCCCTA
>JAJYHA010000232.1 GCA_021784995.1 Myxococcales bacterium | reverse complement strand
CTGCGGCCGCGCGCGGTGGCTCCTCGCGCGCGACGGGCGGCTCGCCCCGGTGGCGCCGCGCCCGGAGCAGATCGCGCCGGTAGGTGCCCTCCTCCTTCTGCCGCGCCGTGCGCGTCCACATCCGGTCGTAGGAGAGGAAGCGGGCGTGGAGCGTCTCGATCCGGAAGCGCAGGCCGGTGTTGGCGGTGGTCTCGCCCTTGATGCGCGCCACGGCCCGCCGCATCTCCTCGCGCTCCCGGACCGGCTCGCGCCGCTCGACCCCCAGGAAGAAGAGGTCGTACCGGCTCCGGAGCAGCTCGAGATCCTCCTCGAGGCCACCGCAGGCGTCGGCGAGCTGCTCGTTGCGATGGCGGGCGCGGCGCTCCTCCTCGTCGCGGGCGCGAGGGTCCGCCGGGCCCCCGTTCGCGCCCCTCCCGCCCGGCTTCGTCGGCTGCAGCGCCACGGCGGCACTGTACCGGGAACGGGCCGCCCTCACCAACTGCCCGACCGCGGCGCGCGACGGCGCCCGACCTCGTCCCGCTCGCTATCCGTGCGACCGCCCGCCGCGGGCGGCGGGCGGCGAAGGGTGGACGACGAGCATGGCGATCCCCACCACCAGCATGGAGTCGGCCACGTTGAACGTCGGCCACTGGATGTCGGGCCGGTTCCACCAGTACCAGGCGATGAAGTCGATGACGTAGCGGCGCGCCAGCCGGTCGATCAGGTTGCCGACGGTGCCGGCCAGCACGAGGGCCAGGGCCACCTGGAGGAAGCGCTGCCCGGGGCGCAGCCGGCGGTAGTAGTGGAAGACGAACCCCACCGCCAGCAGCGACACCGCGACGAAGACGCGGTGGCGCGCCTCGGGCGGTACGAAGCCGAACATGCCGAACGCGGCGGCCGGGTTCTCGACGTAGACCATGCGCCACAGCGGCCGGTACACCTCGTAGGGCGCCGTGGCGAACGGCTCCAGGTGCCGGAGCCGCCAGAACGCCGCCAGCTTCTGCTCGAGCGACTGCGCGCCCACGCGCGCGAGGGCGGTGGTGAGCCGATCGACGGCCAGGAACTTGGTGAGCTGGTCGGCCAGCAGCGCCAGCGGGAAGAGCAGCGCCAGGACCATCCACTTCCCGGTGCGGGACTCGCTCATGCCAGCGCCGCGGCGCACTTTCCGCAGATGTCGGGGTGGGCCGGATCGCGCCCCACGTCCTCGTGGAAGCCCCAGCAGCGGGCGCACTTCACCCCGGGCGCCGGGGCCACCACCACCTCCGTCTCGCCCGAGGCGCTCTCCTCCAGCACCACCCGGGAGACGATGAAGATCGTGGGCAGCTCGGCCAGGTGCTCGCGCAGCGGCGCCGGCGCGGCGGCCGGGGCGCGGTAGGTGACCAGGGCCTCCAGGCCCGATCCGATCCGCTTCTCGCGCCGCGCCTGCTCCAGCGCCTTCTGGACCGGGACCCGGGCCGCCAGCAGGCCGGCGTAGCGCGCGTCGAGGGCGTCGGCGTCGGCCGGTCGCGGGCGGTCGGGGAAGCCGGCGAGGAAGACGCTGTCCACGCCGGGCGCGCCGGGCAGGAACCCCCACGCCTCCTCCGCGGTGAAGGAGAGGACCGGCGCCAGCATGCGCACCAGGTCGCCGGCCACCAGGTGGAGCGCGGTCTGCGCGCTGCGGCGCGGCTTGCCGTCCTTTCGCCCCGTGTAGAGGCGGTCCTTGATGACGTCGAAGTACTGGGCCGAGAGGTCCACCGCGCAGAGCTGGATCGTGGCGTGGTAGGCGAGGTGGAACTCGTAGTCCGCGTAGGCCCTCTTCACCTTCGCCACCCATTCGGCGAGGCGACCCACGGCCCAGCGGTCGATGGGCTCCAGCTCCTCCACCGGCACCGCGTCCCGGGCAGGATCGAAGCCGTCCAGGTTCCCGAGCGCCCAGCGGATGGTGTTGCGGATCTTCCGGTAGCCCTCGGCCAGGCCGGCCAGGATCTCGTCCCCCACCCGGACGTCGTCGCGGTAGTCGGTGGAGGCGACCCACAGCCGCAGCACGTCGGCCCCGTACTTCTTGATCACCTCGCCGGGCGCCACCACGTTGCCGACGCTCTTCGACATGGCCCGGCCCTGCCCGTCGAGCACGAAGCCGTGCGTCAGCACCCCGCGGTAGGGCGCAGCGGCGCGCGTCGCCATGGAGGCGAGGAGGGAGGAGTGGAACCAGCCGCGGTGCTGGTCCGAGCCCTCCAGGTAGAGGTCGACCGGGACGCCCATGGTGGCGTCCTTCGCCGCCACGGCCGCCCAGCTCACGCCCGAGTCCCACCACACGTCGAGGATGTCCTGCTCGCGCCGGAACGCGCCGCCGCCGCACCGCCCGCAGCGCTCCCCCCCCACCAGCTCGGCGACCTCCCGCGTGTACCAGGCCTCGATGCCCTCCCGCTCGAAGGCGTCGGCCACGCGCCGCATGACGGCCGGGGAGACGAGCGGCTCGTCGCACGCCTCGCAGTAGAAGACCGGGATCGGCACGCCCCAGGTCCGCTGGCGCGACAGGCACCAGTCCGGCCGGTGCTCGATCATGTTCGAGATCCGCTCCTCGCCCCAGCGAGGGATCCACTGCACGCGCGCGATCTCCTCCAGCGTGCGCCGGCGCAGGCCGTCGTGCTCGAGGGAGAGGAACCACTGGTCCGTCGCGCGGAAGACGACCGGCCGGTGGCAGCGCCAGCAGTGCGGGTAGCTGTGGCGCAGCGTGGCCGCCGGATCGGAGAGCAGGTGGCCGGAGGCGTGGAGGTCGGCCACGATGCGCGGGTTCGCCTCGAAGATGGCCATCCCGGCGTAGCGCCCCGCCTCGGCCGTGAAGCGGCCAGCCCCGTCGACCGGGTTCAGCACCTCCAGCCGGTAGCGCTGCCCGACCTCGTAGTCCTCCTGACCGTGGCCCGGCGCCGTGTGGACGAGCCCGGTGCCCGCCTCGAGCGTCACGTGCTCGCCCAGGATCACCATCCCCTCGCGATCCACGAAGGGGTGGCGGTAGCGGAGGCCCTCCAGCGCCTTCCCCTCGAAGCTGGCCAGCACCCGCTCCGGATGGGCCAGGCGCGGGACCGGAAGCCCTCCCCCGCCGGTCGTCGCCTCGTGCGCGCGGGGTGAGTGCGGGACCGGGACGCCGTCCGCGGCCAGCTCACCGGGCGCCACCGCAGCCAGGAAGGGGACCAGCAGGTCCTTCGCCACCACCACCGCGGCGCCGGCGAGATCGTACGCGACGTAGGTCAGCTCGGGGTGCGCCGCCACCGCCAGGTTGGCGGGCAGCGTCCACGGGGTGGTGGTCCAGATGACGAGCCGCGCCGCCCGGCCGGCCAGGGCACCGTCCGGCAGCGGCGACACGAGGTCGAAGGCGACGTGGATGGAGGGCGACGTGTGGTCGGCGTACTCGACCTCCGCCTCCGCCAGCGCGGTCCGGTCGGTGACGCACCAGTAGACCGGCTTCTTGCCCCGGTACAGGAAGCCCTTCTCGGCGGCGATCGCGAGCGTGCGGACGATCTCCGCCTCGTACCCGCGGCTCATGGTGAGGTAGGGCGTGGACCAGCGGCCGAACACGCCGAGCCGCTTGAAGGCGTCGCGCTGGCGGTCGATCCACTTCAGCGCGTACCGGCGGCAGGCCAGGATGACGTCGGCGCGGCTCATCTCGCGCTTCCGCGCGCCCAGCTCCCGATCGACGTGCAGCTCGATGGGCAGGCCGTGGCAGTCCCAGCCGGGCACGTAGTCGGCCACCTCGCCCAGCATGGCGTGGTACTTGACGATGAGGTCCTTGAGGATCTTGTTCAGCGCGTGCCCGATGTGGATGTCGCCGTTGGCGTAGGGCGGGCCGTCGTGGAGCACGTACCGCCGCGCGCCGGGCCGGGCGGCGTTCCGCGCCACCATCTGCTCGAAGACGCCCGCCTCCTCCCAGGCGCGCAGGATCTCCGGCTCCCGCTGCGGCAGGTTGGCCTTCATCGGGAAGTCCGTCCTGGGGAGGTGGACCGTATCCTTGTAGTCGACGGCCAATGGGACCTCGGGGAAAGACGGGTTTCTAGCAGCGGGCGTCCGGCCGATCAACGAGGGAGTCGGGATCGCCGCGGCCCCCGCCCGGCCGCGGGGCCGTTGGCGCCGCGCCGCGCAGGGCCTAAGCTCCGGTGGTGCCCGCGCGCGCGCCGGACGACAGGAGCGCCCCGCCCCGACGGCGCCTCACCCGCCGCGAGGGCCGGCTCACGGTCGCCATCCTGTCGCGCAACCGGAAGCTCCACTCGACCCGGCGCCTGGTCGAGGCGGTGCGCGCCCACGGCCACGACGCCCGGGTGCTCGACACGCTGCGCTGCAGCCTCGTCCTCGCCCGCGACGCACCGCGGATCTTCTACCGGGGAGAGGAGGTGCGAGGCGTCGGGGTGGTGATCCCCCGCATCGGCGCCTCCATCACCGGCTACGGCCTCTCGGTGGTGAACCAGTTCGACATGATGGGCGTGCCGGTGGTGAACAACTCCATCCCCATCGCCCGCGCCCGCGACAAGCTGCGCGCGCTGCAGCTCCTCTCCCGCTTCGGCATCGACATCCCGCGCACGGTGATGTGCCGCTACCGCGAGGAGGTGGCGCTCGCGCTCGAGCAGGTGGGCGGCCTCCCCTGCATCATGAAGCTCATCCGCGGCACCCAGGGCGTGGGCGTCCTGCTCGCCAGCTCGATGAGCGAGGTCGAGGGGATGCTCGACACCCTCTGGACCCTCGGGCAGGAGATCCTCATCCAGGAGCTCATCGCGGAGTCGCGGGGGCGGGACGTGCGTGCGCTGGTCGTCGGCGACCGGGTGGTGGCGGCCATGCGGCGCACCGCGCGCGAGGGCGAGTTCCGCTCCAACATCCACCGCGGCGGCGAGGGGCAGGCGATCGAGCTGCCGCCCGCCTACGCGGAGGCCGCCGTGAAGGCGGTGCGCGTCATCGGCCTCGAGGTGGCCGGGGTCGACCTGCTGGAGTCGCGCGAGGGGCCGAAGATCATGGAGGTCAACAGCTCGCCCGGCTTCGAGGAGCTGGAGCGGACGACCGGCGTCGACATCGCGTCGCACTACGTGGAGCACGCGATCGGGCTCGCGCGCGCCCACGCCGCCGGCGGGGCGAGGCCGCGCCTCGTCTGACCCTGCGCGGCCGCCGCGGCGCGCGGGGCGCTCGCCCGCCCGTCTGTTCCCAGCCGGGACGGGCCGGTGGATATTCCCGCCCGCCGTGGCCCCACGCACGCACCCCGCGCCGATCCCGCTCGCGCTGCACGGCGACCTCCTCGACCCCTGGTGCTGGATCGCCGAGCGCCGCGTAACGCTCGCCGCCGACGAGCTCCACGGCAGGTTCCTGCCGCTCGCGCACGCCCCCTTCCCGCGGCGCTGGGACCTGCGCGCGCCCACGGCGGCCGAGCGGCGCCGGCGCGGCCGCGAGCTGGAGCGCGCCGCCCGGGAGCC
>JAJYHA010000227.1 GCA_021784995.1 Myxococcales bacterium | reverse complement strand
AACGGCGTCCGGGTCTTCAGCGCCAGGAACTTGGTCTTGCCGCCGGCGACGATGAGATCCGGCGTCCGCTCGCGCATGACCGCGAGCAGCCCCGCCGTCGAGGTGTCCTCGATGATCCGGGCGTCCGGGCGCATCAGCGCCTTCATCCGGTGGAAGTCCTCGAGGGTGGAGTTCTGGGTCCCGGCCGCGAGGATCTCCACGCCGAGCTCGCGCAGCGCGCTCACCATCGACCAGGTCTTCACCCCGCCGGTGAAGAGGACCGCGCGCTTTCCCTCCAGCCGGGCCCGGTGCGGGGCGATGGCGCGGCGGCAGGCCTCCTCCTCCTCGGCGACGAGCCGCTCCACCCGGTCGCGCAGGGTCCTCTCGCCGGGCCCGCCCCGGGCGACGTCGAGCGCCTCGGCGATGTTCCGCAGCGCCCGGCTGGTGTCCGAGATCCCGTAGAAGGACTCCTCGATCCAGGGGATGCCCCAGCGCTTCTTCATCTTCCGGGCGAGGTTGGTGAGGCTCTTCGAGCAGATGATGACGTTGAGCCGCGCCCGGTGGGCGTGGCGCAGGTCCTCGAAGCGGGCGTCGCCGCTGATGCAGGACAGGACCCGGATCCCGAGCCGCTCCAGGAGCGGGAGCATCCCCCAGAGGTCGCCGGCGATGTTGTACTCGCCGATGAGGTTGAGGTCGTAGTCGGTGACGGTCGCCGGCTCGGCGGTGCCGATCACGTGCTCGAGGAGGAGCTCGCCGGCGAGCCGGTTGCCGATGTTCTTGTCGCCGACGAAGCCGGGGGTGTTGACCGGGATGACCGGGATCGACACCCGGCCCCCGGCCGCCTTGCAGACCGCCTCCAGGTCGTCGCCGGTCATCGCCGAGACGCAGGTGGCGTAGACGAAGATCGCCTTGGCCTCGCCGCGGTAGCGCTCGGCCAGCTCGAGGATCGCCTGGTGGAGCTTCTTCTCCCCCCCGAAGATCACGTCGTTCTGGAGCAGCTCGGTGGTGAAGCCGCGCCGGTACAGCTGGGAGCCGCTGGAGCGGGCGCCGCGGTTGTCCCAGCTGTTGCCGGCCGCAGGCGATCGGCCCGTGGACCAGGTGGATGGCGTCGGTGATGGGCATGAGGACGACGCGGGCCCCGTCGAAGGCGCAGCTCCGCTCCGTCCCCTCCCCCGGCTCCGACCTCTTGCAGAACTTGGGCGCCCCCTTCTCGTGGGTCTCGCACTCCGCCGCGTCGTAGTAGTCGGGGCGCGCCATGGTCGGTCTCGCCCGCTACCGCATCATCTCGAAGAAGCGCTCCTCGCAGGTCTCGTCGCGGACGTCGAGGAACTTGTTGCAGATCTCGGTGACCATGTTGATCACCCCCTGGTAGCCGATGATCGGCGCCCGGTGCTTGTTCACCCGGTCGAAGACCGGGAACCCGAAGCGGAAGAGCGGGATCTTCGCGTCGCGGGCGGCGAACTTGCCGTGGGTGTCGCCGATCATCGCGTCCACCGGGTCGGTCATGAGCAGGCTGCGCATGTGCCAGAGGTCGCGGTTCATGTGGACCGAGCACCCGGCGCCGTAGGGGGAGCCGTCGAGGAGCGCCTGGAGCTCCTTCTCCAGCTTCTTCGACCCCTTGCTGCAGAGGACGTGGCGCGGCGAGGCGCCCATCTCCAGGAGGAAGGCGACGTGGCCGAGGAGCGGGTCGGGGTCGCCGTAGACGGCGAACTTCTTCCCGTGCATGTACTGCTGGGCGTCGGTCATGGCGTCGACCGCCCGGCCCCGCTCGGCCCGCAGGGCGTCCGGCACCGGCTTGTCGAAGAGCTCCGAGACCTTCATGAGGAAGGCGTCCGTCCGGCCGATCCCGATCGGCATGGGGAGGGCGGCGTGCCGGCCGGCGTAGCTGTCCTTCAGCCAGGCGTAGGTCTTGGCGGTCGCGTAGGGCTGCACCGTGAGCGTCGCCTTCCCGTTGATCGAGTCGGCCGCCTCGAGGAGCGGGGTGCCGCCCGGGTAGGGCCGGTAGGTGCCGTCGTTCGGGGAGTCGAAGGACTCCGAGATGTCGGCCAGGAGGGTGGCGGGGACCCCGAAGGCCTCGAAGATCCTCCGGTACTCGCGGTAGTTCCCGGTGTTGGCGTCGAACCCGGCGATGAAGTTGAGCTTGCCGGTGCAGCGCCCCTCCACCCGCTTCCCCTCGGTGAGGGTCTGGAGGATCGCCAGCAGCATCGCGTCGTAGCCGGCGGTGTGGGTGCCGCTGAAGCTCGGGGTGTTGGCGAAGGGGACCGGGAGCTCCTTGGGGACGATCCCCTTGGTCCGGGCGTTCTTGAGGAACGCGGTCAGGTCGTCGCCGATGATCTCCGGCATGCAGGAGGTGAAGACGGCGATCATCTTCGGCTTGTAGAGCGCCAGCGCGTTCTCCAGCCCCTCGTGGAGGTTGGCCTGGCCGCCGAAGACCGCGCCGTCCTCGGTCATCGAGTCGGAGACCGCCGGCGCCGGCTCGCGGAAGTGCCGGTTGAGCGTCGACCGGTAGTAGGAGGCGCAGCCCTGGGAGCCGTGGACGAACGGGAGCGTCCCCTCGAAGCCGTGGGCCGCCAGCTCGGCGCCCAGCGGCTGGCAGGCGTGGACCGGGTTGATGACCAGCGCCTGCCGCGCGAAGTTCTTCTCGCGGTACTCCGCGGTGTCGATCCAGGCGGCGACCCGGGCCTCCTCCTCGGGGGTGGTGGGGGTGACGGGCTTCACGGTGAGGCCGAGGTTGTTCGCCATGTTCGTTCTCCTCTGGACGCACGGGGACTCATCCGTCCCGCGGACGGCCGGCTGCGCTCCGGTGATCGGTGCTCCCTAGAAGGGCGCCTGGACGAGCTTCCAGGTGGGGCTGTTCACGGCCATGTCGATGTCGCGGGCGAAGACCGGGAACCCCTGGTAGGCGTGGTACGGCCCGGAGTAGTCCCAGCTGTGCATCTGCCGGAAGGGGAGCCCCATCTTCTGGAAGACGTACTTCTCCTTGATGCCGCTCGCGACCAGGTCCGGCTTGAGGGCGTGGACGAACTGCTCGAGCTCGTGCTCCGAGGCGTCGTCGTAGATGACCGTCGCGTCCGGCAGCTCGGGCATCGTCCGCTCGTAGTCGTCGGAGTGGGCGAACTCGTACCCGGCGCCGACCACCACCATCCCCAGGTCCTCGTAGGCGCCGACGGTGTGGCGCGGGCGGAGGCCGCCGACGTAGAGCATCACCTTCTTGCCCTCCAGCCGGGGCCGGTACTCGTCGACGACCGCCTTCATCATCGGCTCGTACTTGAGCAGCACCTTCTCGACGTTCTCCTGGATGCGGGCGTCGAACCGCTCGGCGATCTTCCGGAGGCTCTCCCGGATCTTGGTCGGGCCGAAGAAGTTGAACTCCACCCAGGGGATCCCGTACTTCTCCTCCATCACCTTGCACATGTAGTTCATCGACCGGTAGCAGTGGATGAGGTTCAGCTTCACCTGGTGGGTGGCGGCGATCCGCTCCATCTCGCCGTCGCCGGTCCAGGTCGCCTTCACGTTGAGGCCGATCTCCTCGAGGAGCGCCTTCGCCGACCAGACGTCGCCGCCGATGTTGTAGTCGCCGATGAGGGCCACGTCGTACGGCCCCGCCGGCTCGGCGAACTCCCGCGTCTCGATGATGTAGTCGCGGATGGTGTCGTTGGAGATGTGGTGCCCGAGCGACTGCGAGACGCCGCGGAAGCCCTCGCAGTTGCAGGGGATGACCGGGAGGTCGAGCTCCTGCGTGGACTTCTTGGCGACGGCGTTGATGTCGTCGCCGATGAGCCCCACCGGGCACTCGGAGAGGACGGAGATCCCCTTGGCGAGCGGGAAGAGCTCCTTGGCCTCCTTGAGGAGGACGGCGAGCTTCTTGTCGCCGCCGTAGACGATGTCCTTCTCCGAGAAGTCCGAGGTGAACTGCATCCCGAAGCTGGTCACCCCGTTCTTCCCGGACATGAGGTTCCGGCGGGTGCCCCAGGAGTACCAGCCGCAGCCGACCGGGCCGTGCGACACGTGGACCATGTCGCGGATCGGCCCCCAGACCACCCCCTTGGCCCCGGCGTAGGCGCAGCCTCGCGCGCTCATCACGCCGGGGACCGTCTTGCGGTTCGACTTGACGCAGGTCGTGCAGGCGGTCGGGTCGTTGGGGGCCAGGTGGGGGGCGCGCTTCTTCTTCCCCTTCTCCGGGTAGGCCTCCAGCGCCGAGTCGATCATCTTCTGCGTCGACTCCTTGGTGATGCCCTCGACCTTCTTGATCGTGTCCGCCATGGTTCGCTCCTCGGTGCCTGGGACCCGTGTCCGTCGAACGACGCCGGCGCCGCCTAGGCGACCGCCGCGGCCTTGCCGACGACGGTCTCGTCCTCGGGGGCCATGATGCCGAACTCCATGAGCAGCTCCTCGAGCTCCTCCATCTCCAGCGGCTTCGGCACCACCAGCATCTTGTTGGCGGCGATCTTCCGCGCCAGCGTCCGGTACTCCTCGGCCTGCTTGTGCTCGGGCGCGTACTCGATGACCGTCATCCGCCGCAGCTCGGCGCGCTGCACCTCGTTGTCCCGCGGCACGAAGTGGATCATCTGGGTGCCGAGCCGCTTGGCCAGCGCCTCGATCAGGTCGGCCTCGCGATCGGTGTTGCGCGAGTTGCAGATGAGGCCGGCCAGCCGGACCTTGCCGGAGGAGGCGTACTTGAGGATGCCCTTGGCGATGTTGTTGGCCGCGTACATGGCCATCATCTCGCCGGAGCAGACGATGTAGATCTCCTCCGCCTTGCCCTCGCGGATCGGCATGGCGAACCCGCCGCAGACCACGTCGCCGAGGACGTCGTAGAAGACGTAGTCGAGATCCGGGGTGTAGGCGCCGTTGGCCTCGAGGAAGTTGATCGCGGTGATCACCCCGCGGCCGGCGCAGCCGACCCCCGGCTCCGGCCCGCCCGACTCGACGCAGTTCACGCCGCCGAAGCCGGACTTCATGACGTCGGAGACCTCGAGGTCCTCCACCGTGCCGCGCTCGCGGACCAGGTCCATCACCGTCGCCTGGGCCTTGGCGTGGAGGATGAGCCGGGTGGAGTCGGCCTTGGGATCGCAGCCGACGATCATCACCTTGCTGCCGAGCGAGGCGAGGCCGGCGACGGTGTTCTGCGTCGTCGTCGACTTCCCGATCCCGCCCTTCCCGTAGATTGCGATCTGCCTCATGTCCTTCTCCGTTCTGTTCGGTGGCGGCGTCCGCTTCGCTCCGGCCGGCCAGCGCCGTCCGTCGACTGCCCCCTCTGCGAGGCGCGTACCAGCCCGCGGTCCCGGGCTGGATCCACCGGGTTCCGGGCGCTTGCGGCGGCGCGGCGACGGCGGCGCGCCCGGCGGGCACGCGCCGGGGGGCGGGCGCTGTCGCGTTCCGCACCTCCGCTGTCCGGAACCGGACAGGCCGGGTCGCGGACCCGACAGGCCCCGGCCGCGCGGCCGG
>JAJYHA010000064.1 GCA_021784995.1 Myxococcales bacterium | reverse complement strand
GCGCCGCACGCGCGGGTCGCGCAGGGCGGCGATCCCCTGCTCGATCGACACCGGGGAGCGCGTGGGCAGCCACACCACCAGGCGCCCGGTCGCGTAGGGGGTGACGCTCTCGGGCACGGCCGCGCCCGCGTCGGCCAGCGCCCGCGGGTAGCCCTCGTCGGCCGAGAAGAAGAGGTCGAACGGGGCGCCGCTCCGGATCTGGGCCGCCAGGGCACCGGAGGAGCCGTAGCTGACGCGCACGTCGAGGCCGGGCGCGCCGGCGCGGAACGCGCCGATCACCTCGTCGAGGGCGCCGCGCAGGTCGGCCGCGGCCGCGACCTCGAGCGTCTCGGCGCGCCCGGCGCCCGGCGCCGCCAGGCTCCACGCGGCCAGCGCCACGGCGAGGACGTGGGTCATGCGCGCAGGCAAGCAGAAACGCACCGGGGGATCAACCTCGACCACCGGCCCGTCGCCACGCCGCGTGCCGGCGGGGGAGGCCCCCGGCGCGCGCCTCTCCCCGATCGGCTCGCGATCCCGGCACGGGTTTCCGACCAGATCGGGCGAGCATCCGCGGCGCACCGGTGCTAGTCTGCGCGCTCCCTTCTCTCGCGCGAGGGTGTGTTGGACAAGCAGAAGGTGAAGAAGGAGATCCGCGGCTGGGTCGTCACCATCGTCGCGGTGCTCGCGTTCCGGACCTTCCTTTACGAGGCGGTCTACATCCCGTCCGGATCGATGATCCCGACGCTGCAGATCGGCGACTACGTCATCGTCGAGAAGTGGGCCTACGGCGCGCGGATCCCCTACACCGAGAGCGCCCAGGCCATGTGGTCCACGCCCCGGCGAGGCGACATCGTGGTGCTGCTGGCTCCGCCCGGGAACCCGCGCAACGACGACCTCATCAAGCGGGTGGTGGCGGTGGAGGGCGACACCGTCGAGATCCAGGAGGGCGCGCTCGTCCTGAACGGCCAGCCGGTGCCGCGCCACCACCTCGCGGGCGCGTGCACGTACTGGAACAAGCTCGAGGGCGGTCCCTGGCGCGAGGAGCCGTGCGTCGCCTACCAGGAGGCGCTCGGGCCGCACACCTACCGGACCTACTGCACGCCCTTCCTGCCGTGCGGCGACGTCCCGCCCTCCACGGTGCCGCCAGGCACGGTCTGGCTGGCCGGCGACCACCGTGACCACAGCGCCGACTCCCGCGTCTTCGGACCGGTGCCGGTGGGGCGCATCAAGGGGCGCGCCTGGATGGCGCTCGTCTCGTGGGGTCCGGACGGGCCGCGCTGGGACCGCCTCTTCCACCGCGTGACGCACTGACTGCGCCGGCCACCGCCCGTCCCCGCCCGCGGCGCGACCGCGGCCGCGACGGGGAGCGTGGGAGGCGGCGGGCGATCAGAACTTCCCGTCCTCGACCTCGATGAGGCGGAAGATCTCCGCGGCGTCGGCCGCCTTCAGGATCGACTCGCGGAAGGCGGGGTTCTTGAAGATGCGGCTGATGCGCGCCAGCGCCTTGAGGTGGGCGCCGGCCGAGTTCTCGGGCGCGAAGAGCGTGAAGAACAGGTGCGTGGGCTTGCCGTCGATGGCGTTGAAGTCGACGCCCTTCCGCGACCGGCCGAAGCTGGCCAGGATGACCGGGAGCCCGCCCACCTTCCCGTGGGGGATGGCCACGCCGTCGCCGATGCCGGTCGAGCCCAGCTTCTCGCGCTCGAGCAGCGTGTCGGCGAGGCGCTGCGCGTCGACCTTCGCGGCGGCTGCGAGCGGACGCGCGAGCTCGCCCAGGACGGCGGGCGCGGTCGTCCCCGCCAGATCGTCCAGGACTGCCGTGGGTTGCAGGAACTCGACGATCTTCATGGCGCGAACCGCCTCGTAGCACCGTGCGTGAGGCGAGGCAACCTATACCGCGCCCGGCGGGGGGCGGGATGGGGCCAGGAGGGGCGCCGGCGCCGCGACGGCGTCGCGCGGCGGACGGCCCGCCGCGCGACCGGGACCGGCGTCAGGAGGCGCGGGCCTCGATGACCCCCAGGTTCCCGTCGTTCCGCCGGTAGACGATGTTGATGGCGTGGTCCTTCGCGTTCTGGAAGACGAAGAACTGGCTGTCGAGCAGCTCGAGCTGCAGCACCGCCTGGTCGAGCGTCATCGGCCTGGCCTGGAAGGAGTCGGACTTCACGACGCGCTGGGAGGGCGCCGCGGCGGCCTCGATCACCTCGTGCTTCACGTCGACCGTGCGGTGGCCGTTCGTGCGCTCGACCGGCTTGTGGTTGTTGAGCTTCTCCTTGTGCTTCTTGAGCTGGCGCTCGATCTTCTCGGCCGCGGCGTCGATCGACGCGTACATGTCGCCGCTCTTCGCGCGGCCTCGCAGGAGGAAGGGCCCCGCCTTCAGGTTGATGTCCGCCTTGTGCTCGAGGTTCTCCACGTAGAGCACGACGTGCGCCTCGCTGGGCCGGTCGATGTAGCGCTGGATGTGCTCCACCTTCTCCCGTGCGTGGGACTTGAGGGCTTCCGTCGACTCGAGGTGCCTGAAGGTGATGTTCACCTGCATGAAACGCCTCCTCCGATGTGAGTCGGTGAAGACAGCTCGGCCGCGGCCCGCGCGCCCCACCGAGGTGGTGCTCGCAGCGCCACGGCCGCTGTTGCCCTGGGCGCCATGCCCAGCGTCATTCTAGCAGACCTCACCCGCCGCAGCGGACGCGCCGCGGCGCCGCACGCTCGCGGCCACCCGATCTCCTACCGTGGCCCCCCCGACCGCGCCACGCACCGCGGCCGCCGGAGGGGCTCCCGGAGGGGTGCGCCGGAGCTGCCCGCGCGCGCCACCGTGGGCACCCGCGAATCGTGGCGTGACTAGAAGTACTTCTTGCGCTTCGACGAGGGCAGGATCCCGAGCACCTCGCGGTACTTGGCGACGGTCCGCCGTGCGATCTCGATGTTCTGCCCCCGGAGCAGCTCGACGATCTTCTGGTCGGAGTGGGGACGCTTCGGGTCCTCAGCCGCGACGATCTGTCGGATGTGGCTCTTGACGGCCTCGCTCGCGATCTCGTCGCCGCCGGTCTTGTTGATGGCCGAGTTGAAGAAGAACTTCAGCTCGTAGATCCCCTGCGGCGTGTGGACGTACTTGTTGGTCGTCACGCGCGAGACGGTCGACTCGTGCATGCCGATGTCCTCCGCCACGTCGCGCAGGATGAGCGGCTTCAGGTGGGCGATGCCGCGGTCGAGGAAGTCCCGCTGGAACTTCACGATCGACTCGGTCACCTTGTAGATGGTGCGCTGCCGCTGGTGGATGGAGCGGATCAGCCACACCGCGCTGCGCAGCTTGTCCTGGATGTACTCCTTCGCCTCGCCGGCCCGCCCGCTCTTGAGCGCGGCGCGGTACATGCCGCTGATGCGCAGCTTCGAGAGCCCGTCGTCGTTCAGGACGGTCACGTACCGGTCGCCCATCTTGTGGACGTACACGTCGGGCGTGATGTACTGCGCCTCCTCGTCCGAGTAGGCCCGGCCCGGCTTCGGCTCGAGCTTGCTGATCACCTTCACCGCGGCCACCACCTCGTCGACGGAGATGCGCAGGTCCTTCGCGATGGCGGCGTAGTTCTTCGACTCCAGGTGCTTGAGGTGCCGCTCGATGATGGCGACGATCTCGGGCGTGTCCGCGTTGATGAAGCGCACCTGGTTGAGCAGGCACTCGCGCAGGTCGCGCGCCGCGACGCCCACCGGATCGAGCTGCTGCACCCGCTTCAGCACGCCCTCGCAGAACTCGAGGCCCATCCCGGACTCGAACGCCACCCGCACCAGCGGATCGCGCGCGGCGCCGTCCTCCGGCTCTCCCTCGACGTGCGGCATCTTGAAGTAGCCGTCGGGGTCGAGGTTGCCGATGATGAGCATCGCCACCTTCTCCTCGTCGGGGGAGAAGTGCGACAGGCGGAGCTGCCAGACCAGGTGCTCGGTGAGGTCGGTCTTGCTGGTGAGCGTCGCCTCGTAGCCGGGCAGCTCCTCGTCGGCCAGGCCGCGGTTGGAGGGCGCGGTGTGGCCCTGGAGCTGGTAGTGGTCGAGGTACTGGTCCCAGTCGATCTCGTTCGCGCCCTCCTCGCCCTTCACCTCCTCGTTCCGCTCCGCCTCCTTGTGCTGGGGGGCGGTCTCCTCGCGCTGCTGCTCGGCGGGGCTGGCGCCCTCGGCCGGGCTCTCCTCCTCGCCCTCCCCGGGCTCCTCCAGGAGCGGGTTCTCGGTCACCTCGGTGTGGATGAGGTCGACCAGCTCCATGCGCGAGAGCTGCAGGAGCTTGATGGCCTGCTGCAGCTGGGGCGTCATGACCAGCTGCTGGCTCATCTTGAGGTGCTGCTTCAGCTCCAGGCTCATCGAGCGCGCTCCACGCCTGCGGGGATGGCCTCGTCGAGGCGGAAGCGGTCGCCGAGGTAGGCCGCTCGCGCGCGGTCGCTGGCGGCGAGCGTGGCCGGGGTGCCCTCCTCGAGGATGGCTCCCCCCGAGAGGATGTAGGCGCGATCGCAGATGCCCAGCGCGTCGCGCACGTTGTGGTCGGTCAGGAGGACGCCGATCCCCTTGCGCTTCAGGGCGACGATGAGGTTCTGCAGCTCCCCCACCGCGATCGGGTCGATGCCGGCGAACGGCTCGTCGAAGAGCACGTGGCGCGGCGCGGCGAGCAGGCTGCGGGCCACCTCGGCGCGGCGGCGCTCCCCGCCGGAGAGCGTCTCGCCCGTGCTGTCGGCGACCTCCTCCAGCCGGAACTCGTGCAGGAGCGCCGCGGCCCGCGCCTCGCGCGGCTCGCGGCCCACCCCGAGCGCCTCCAGCACGGCGGTGAAGTTCTGGCGGACCGTCAGCTTGCGGAAGATCGACGCCTCCTGGGGCAGGTAGCCGATGCCGCGCCGCGCCCGCCGGTGCATGGGCATGCGCGTCAGGTCGTCCTCCCCGAGCAGCACCCGGCCGGCGTCGGCCGCCACCAGGCCCACCACCATGTTGAAGGTGGTCGTCTTGCCCGCGCCGTTCGGGCCGAGCAGGCCCACCACCTCGCCGGGGCGCACGTGCAGCGACACCGCGTCGACCACGCGCCGGCGCCGGTAGCTCTTGGTGAGCCCCTCCGCTCGCAGCAGCGCCTCGCTCACCGCGACTTCCCCTTCACGATGGGCAACGGCTGGCCCGGCTTCTGGACCAGCGTCCCCTTGGGCCTGCGCAGCTGCACGCGGTCCTGGTCGAGGTCGTAGATCACCTCGTCGCAGGCGATGACGGACGCCCCGTCGCGCAGCACCGGATCGCCCAGGCACACCACCCGGCCCGTCGCCCCCTCGTAGGTGGCGTGGTCGCAGGTGACGGTCCGCTCGCCGCGGGTGAGCTTCACGTCGCCCAGGCACACGGCGTTCTGGATGTCGCCGCCATCGGTGGTGTCGGCGACGAGCCGCTTGCACACCAGCGTCGCGCCCTCGCGGACGAGCTTCACGAGCGGCTTGCCCGTCATGACGGTCTGCCGCTCCTTGTACCGGTACTCGATGCGGTCGGCCTCGATGTCGGTCGGCGGCG
>JAJYHA010000265.1 GCA_021784995.1 Myxococcales bacterium | reverse complement strand
AGCGTGCCGTGCGCCTCGGCCGCATCGGCGAGCGAGCGCTCCTCGCTGAGGACGCGCTGAATGTCCACGTAGTCCGCCTGGATCATGCCGGCACCATTATGCCGCAAAGCGGCCCGGACTCGATTGACCCGGCCAAGAGCGCGGCTCTATAGTCGCGGGCAGCATGAGCGACACCGCCAAATCCCAGCTCGATCTCGAGCTGACGCGCCTCGCGCGGCGCCTCGTGCCGGCGCTCCGGGCGCTTCTTCTTCTGCGAGGCCGGCTGCTGCGTGCGGCCTTGCTGCGCCGGCGCGTCGCGCGGGACGTAGATCACGGGCGTCATCGCCTCGGCGGGAGGGCCGTGCTTCTCGGCCTGGGCGGTGGGCAGGGTGCCGCGCCAGATGTGCTGCTGGTGGATGTTGTTCGCGTCGGTCCAGCGGCGCGTTCCGCCGTCCCTCCCCATCAGGTTGAGCCAGGAGTTCACGCGGCTGTCGATCTCGTCGATCTCGTGCGTGAGCACCGCCTCCAGGGTCATGGGGAGCTTGGGCGAGCCGTAGTCGTACCGGCCGTGGTGCGAGAGCACGAGGTGGACCACGTGCTGCTCGAGGTCCCGCGGCACGCCCACACGCCGCGCCTTGTCGTGGATCCACTGCGCCGTCATCACGAGGTGGCCGATCAGCCGGCCCTCGTCGCTGTACTCGACCTGGCGATCGAACGTCAGCTCGCGGATCTTCCCCAGGTCGTGGAAGAAGGCGCCCGCCACGAGCAGGTCGCGGTCCACCTGCGGGTAGTGGTCGGCCATCCGGTGCGCGAGCTTGAGGCAGGAGACCGTGTGCTCGAGCAGGCCGCCCGGGTAGGCGTGGTGCACGCTCTTCGCCGCCGGCGCCCGGCGCAGCCGGGCCACCACGTCGTCGTCGTCGAGGAAGGCCTGGATGAGCGCCTTCACGTGGGGATCGGTCACCGCCTCGACCAGCGCGCCCAGCTCGCGCCAGGCCGCCTCCTCCTGCTCGCCGAAGCCGGGTTTCTCCGGCTTCTTCGGCTCGGGCGGCGGCACCCAGACGAACTCCGCGGCGTCGAGGCCGGAGGGATCGCTCTTCGTCACCTGCTCGAGGCGGAGCTGCGGCTTGCCCTGGAACGTCCCGACCGGGCCTTCCACCTCGACGTAGTCCTTCTCCTCGAAGGCCTGGGCCAGCTCCTCGATGCGCTCGAAGGCTCGCGCCTCGAGCTCTCCCGTCCGGTCCTGCAACGTGACCGACAGGTACGGCTTCCCGCTCTTCGCCGTCGGGACCGCCTTGCGGGCGACGAGGAAGACGCTCCTGGTGCGGTCGCCTTCCTTGACGTCCTTGGCCCAGATCTTGTCCATGGTGCGCGGAAGCTAGCGTAGGACGCGCGGCGAGACAACACGGTTCGCGGGCGTGTTCGATGCGCCGCCCCGCCACTTTCGTGGCATGATTGCCGGGGACCAGGCGGGCCGCGACTGAATGGACGAGACCCCTCCAGAGCCGGGGCCACGGCCCGCGGCTGCGGGCGCCCCGGAGGCGCTGCCGCAGGCGCAGGCGGCCGCCGCCGCGCTGCTGGCCATGTCGCGCGCCGCGCGCAGCACGACCCTCTACGACGCGCACAACGCCATGGTGCTGCACCACCTGGCCGACTACCAGGCGCGCTTCGAGGCCGCGCTGCGGGACCACGGGACGATGACCGTCGCGGTCTCGCCCTTCCACCTCTCCGTCGCGGGCCACGTGGTCTACCAGGAGCGCGACCGCGAGAAGTCGATGGCGTTCCGTCTCCACCGGGACGGCGTCCGGCGGCTGCGCATCCTCGCCCACGCCACCTGGGACGAGCTCCTCCTCCTCCTCCAGGTCGTCGCGGTGCGCTGCGCCGCGGTGCGCGACCAGGAGGAGGACACGGTCACGCTGCTGCGGCGCGCCGACTTCAAGGGCATCCAGGTGGAGAGCGTGGACGGCTTCACGCCGGCCGAGGAGCTCCCGGATCCGGGCGGGGGCGCGAAGGTGGAGCGAGCGGAGCCCGCCCGGCCGCCCGCGGGGTGGGACACGCCGCTCCGGAAGCTCCCGGCGCCCGGCCCGCTCTCCTACGCGGCGGTGCCCGCCGAGGCGCTGGCCGCCTACCGGGAGGAGCGGGAGGCGGACGCCGGGGGGCGGCTGGCCATCTCGCTCGCGGAGGACCTGCTCGCCGAGGCGACCCGTGGTGGCTGGCCCATGCCGAACCGCGACCTGGTGGCCTTCTTCTCCGAGCTCCGCGACGCCCTCCTGGTCGATCGGAAGCTGGCGTCGATGCGCGAGCTGGTCGACGTCATGGCGCGCGCGGGCGCGAGCGACCTGCGCGATCTCATGCTGCGCAGCCTGGGGGACGGCCGGACCCTCGACCTGGTGCTCGATGGGCTGCCGGAGGACTCCGACAAGCTCCCGCCCGAGTACGTCTCCTTCCTGCCCCTGCTCGGCGCGGGCGCCGCCCTCGACAGGCTGCGGGAGCCGCTCCCGGAGGGGCGCCGCACCCTGCTCGTGAAGCTGGTCCTGGCGCGCCTGCCGCGCGAGGCCGAGCTGCTCCTGGCGCGCCTCCCGGGGCTGGAACCGGCGCTGGTGCGCCTCCTGGCGGAGGGGCTGGTGGCGCGCGCGCCCGAGCGCGCGGCGGAGCTGGTGCGCCTGCTCCTGACGTCGCACGACGAGGCGCTCCGGCTGGAGGGGCTCGCGGCGGCCGCGCTCGCCGCGCCGGGCACCGTGCCGGTGCGCTCCCTGTGCGGCCTGCTCGACGACGGCGCCGAGCCGGTGCGGATCCGCGCCGCCGAGTTGCTCGGGACGCAGGGGGACGGAACGGCCGCCGAGCCGCTGCGGTCCCGGCTCGAGTCGGCGCGCCGGTTGTCGCTCCCGGAGGCGGAGGCGCTGGGGCGGGCGCTGGCCCGGGTGGCGCCGGTTCGATCGGCGGAGGCGTTCCGGGCCTGGATGGAGCCCAGGGGCGGCTTCCTGCGCCGCGTGGGGGCCGAGGCGCGGGCGCGGGAGTGGGCGGCCATCGCGGGGATGGGCGTGCTGCCCGGCGAGGAGGCCGAGAGCGCGCTGCGCGCCCACGCCAGCCGCAGCGACGGCGAGGTGCGACGCCACTGCTTCGCCACCCTCGCGCGCCGGCGCAGGGAGGGAGAGCGCCGTGGATGAGCTGCGACAGACCGGCGGAGAGCGGGACCGGCTCCTCGCGGAGGCGCAGGCGAGCCTGGCCCGCGCCATCGCGCGCGCGCGCGCGGGCGAGGACTGGGAGCTGACGCAGAAGGTCCGGCAGGCGGGCGAGGCCTTCGCGAGCGTGCTGGCCGGGGTGCTCAAGCTGAGCCGGGTCCACGCCGCGGACAACCGCGCCTTCGACGCGCCGGTGGCCGAGCTCTCGCGATCGCTGACCGAGCTGGCGGACCTGCTCGGGACGGTGCACCTCGTCACGGTCGAGGAGCAGGTCTTCGTCAACGACGTCCGGGCCCGCAGCGAGGCGCTGGTGGGCGTGCGCGACCTGGGGCTCGAGCTGGCGCGCCACGAGGTCGGGGGCGTCACGTTCCACGCCGCGCTCGACGTCGAGGAGGCGCGCGCGCTGATGAGCGCCTTCACCCGGCCGCCGTCGCCGTCGGCGCCGCGCCGCGCGCTGCAGGAGGCGCTGGCGGCGGGCGGGGTCCGCACCGTGGAGCTGCTGCCGCGCATGCGCCACCTGGAGCACGGCGAGGCCGACGCGGTCCGTGACCCGCTGGCGGCGCTGCGCCGGGCGCTGGCGCTGGTGGAGGAGGCGTACGGGAACGCGGCGGTGGGCCGGGTGGTCAATCCCCTGCCGCTGCGGCGGTCCGTGGCGGAGGTGCTGGACGTCGGTCCCGGCCACCCCGGCTTCTGGGAGGCGCTGGGCGAGGGCCCGCCGCACGCATCGCACGCCGCCGCCGTCATGCTGCTGGTGCTGCTGGTGGGGCGCACGGCCGGCCTGGGCACCGGCATGCTCCACGACCTGGGCCTGGCCGCGCTGATGCACGACATCGGCTACGCGGCCGTCCCCGCCGAGGTGGCCCGGGGCGAGGAGGGCCTCGCCCGCCACCCGGGGGAGGGGGCGCGCCTCCTGCTGAGGCAGCGCGGTTTCCACGTCGCGAAGCTGCGCCGCCTGCGCGCGGTGCTCGATCACCACCGCGACCACGACGACGCGCGCGGCGAGCCCTCCGTGAGCGGCCAGCTCCTGCGGCTGGCCGAGGACTACACGACGCTGCTGCGCGTCTACGCCGGCCGCGTGACCCCGGTGGACGCGCTCGGCGCCATCGCGCGCGCCGCGGGCCGCGCCTACCACCCCGTGCTGGCGCAGCTCATGGTGAACGCGCTGGGCCGCTACCCGCCGGGGACCCTGCTCGAGCTGGCGGACGGGCGCCGGGTGCGCTCCGTGGCGCCGGTCCGCTCGCCCGAGACCTTCGCCACGCCGATCGTGCGCGAGGTGGACCGGGAGCTGAAGCTCGTCGGGGAGCCGATCGACCTCGCGCTGGGGGGCGAGGTGCGCGCCGTCCTGCGCGGCTGACGCCACTGGAGGCCCCCCCAGGGTCGAGCTCGTTCGCCGCCGCCGCACGCGCAAGCCGTGCGTCGCCCTCGGCCGCGAACGCAACTTCCGCGTCGAATCTGGTGGAAAACGACCACTTCCGGGCGCGGCACGGCGCGTGAAACGAGACGCCGTCGGGATGAGCCGGATCGACAGCGAGGCGCGGCGGTTGCTGCTCACGCGACGCGAGTCGCTGCACCGGGGCGCAGCGGAGTCGACGCGGGCCGATCCCACCGCGAGCTGGGTGGACTGGGAGTCGTTCCCCGATCCGATCTCGGAGGTCACGCGGCGCGAGCTGGCCGACATCGACGACGCGCTGCGGAGGATCGAGGAGGGCTGCTACGGCCGCTGCGAGGCCTGCGGCGGCCCCCTGGGCCTGCAGCGCATCCGCGCCATCCCGGAGGCGCGCTTCTGCCTCTCGTGCAGCGGCCAGCGCGAGACGGCCGAGTAGGCGACACGGTTGAGCCGGCGGCTCGCGCGGCCTATAAGCGAGGGTCGCATGTCGACGCGTCCCCGCCAGGCCCCCCGCGCGCGAACCCTCGCCTATCCGCTCGGGGACGCGCTCTACCTGAACCTCACCAGCGCCTGCACCCTCGCCTGCACCTTCTGCCCCAAGATCCGGGACGACGACTGGAGCGTGGGCGGATTCGACCTCCGGCTCGCCCGGGCGCCCTCGGCCGACGAGGTGTGGGAGGCGGCCACGAGCGCCGGGCTCGCGGGTCGCAGCGAGGTGGTCTTCACCGGGCTGGGCGAGCCGACGCGCCGGCTCGCGGTCCTGCTCGAGCTCGCTCGCCGGCTCCGGGCGGCTGGCGTCCGGCGCGTGCGCGTCGACAGCGACGGGCTCGCCTCGCTCCGCGAGGGGCGACCGGTGGCGGCCGAGCTGGCGGCCGCCGGCGTGGACGCCGTCAGCGTCTCGATGAACGCCCCCGACGCGGCCACCTACGCCCGCGTCTGCCCGAGCCGGTACGGGGAGCGCGCCTGGGAG
>JAJYHA010000113.1 GCA_021784995.1 Myxococcales bacterium | reverse complement strand
CCATCGGCCTCATGGACGGCCAGCGGGAGATCGCGTTCCGTGCGTCGACGGCAGCCTCCCTTCGCCTGCGGGGTGCGGGGAGACTCCCGGTCGCGGCGGGGCAGGAGGTCCGGGTCCGGGCCCGGGACGCGCTGCCTGCGGCCATGGCCTACCACGCCCTCCTGGGCGACGGGCCCTACCGGGAGCGCGCGCGCCTGGAGGCCGTTCGCCGTGCGTGGGAGGAGCGCGGCGTGGAGGTCCGCGAGCGCCTCACCGGGGGCGTCTACGGGATCGCCGGGCGCGTCGTGGACGCCAGGCGGTGGATCCTGGTGGCCGAGGGAGACGGCAGCGAGCGGGCGGCGCGCGCCTTCTCGGAGGAGGCCCTCCGGCGTCATGGCGAGCGCACCGGGACCTTCGCGGAGCTGATCAGCCGTCCCGCGGCACGCCTGGAGGTCCTCGACTCCCGGGGGCGCGCGCTCGGGGTCGCCGACGAGCTGGTGACGCTCGATCTGCCCGAGGGCGCCGCGGTGACCGTGACCGGCGTCGAGCACGACCGCGGCCAGGCCACGCACGGCTTCGCCGACCGCGCCTACCACGGGCGGCTCCACGTGACGGTCGACGCCTCGGGGCGGCTTGCGGCCGTGCTCGCCATCACGCTCGAGGAGCTGCTGCGGGGGCTGGTCCCGAGCGAGATCCCGCCCGGCGCGCCGGCCGAGGCGCTGAGGGCGCAGGCCGTGACCGCCCGGTCCAACGTCCTGGCGCAGATCGGGACACGGCACCTGACGGACCCCTTCGTCCTCTGCGGCGAGGTGCACTGCCAGGCCTACCGCGGCGACGCGGCGCAGGCGCCCTCCACCGACGCCGCGGTCCGCGACACGGCCGGCGAGGCGCTCTTCGGGCGCGCCGACCACGTGCTCGTCGACGCCGTGTACTCCGCGATCTGCGGAGGGCACGGAGAGGACAACGACGCGGTCTGGCCCGTGCTCCCCAGCGCCAGCCTGCGCGGACTCCCGGACCTCCCCGGGGCCGAGGCGGCGCGCTGGCGCGGAGGCCTGGCCGACGAGCGGACGCTCCGGGCCTTCCTCGCGTCCGCGCCGCGGGGCTGGTGTGGGCGGGCCACCGGCGTCCGGGCCGACCGATACCGCTGGGAGCGCCGGCTCTCCCCTGGCGACCTCGACGCGCTGGCAGCGGGGCTCGCGGTGGGGCACGTCCGGAGGCTGGAGGTCGCTCGCCGTGGCGTCTCGGGTCGTGCGCGCGTGCTCGTCGTGACGGGCGACGCCGGACGCGGCCTGGTCGAGGGGGAACTCCGGATCCGACGGCTGCTCGGGAACCTACCCAGCGCCATGTTCGTCGTCGACCGGGCGGCGGACGGGCTGATCCTGCGCGGGGGCGGGTGGGGCCACGGGGTGGGCATGTGCCAGTGGGGCGCCATCGGCAGGGCCGAGGCGGGCCAGGACCACCGCGCCATCCTGCGGGCCTACTACGCCGGGGCGGAGGTCGCGAAGATCTACTGAGGGTCGCGCCACGGCGCGACCCGGGGCCCGTGAGGCGTTCGGGGGACGCGAACGAGGCTGCAGCCGACCGGCCGCTCGTCGCGCGGACCGCGAGCGGCGCGCCGTGCCGCCCGGCGGGCCAGTTCGACAGGAAAAGAGACGAGGCGCCACCCGCGCGTGCGGGTGACGCCTCGTGCCGGCCGGGGACCGGGAGGGCCTAGGCGCCGCCGGCGACCGTCCGCTGGTCGCGCTGCTTGAGGGTGCCCTTGAAGTAATCCTTGTTCATTCGCGGGATCACCTCGAGCGGGACGTGCGCCGGGCAGACCGCCTCGCACTCGCCCATCAGCGTGCAGTGCCCGAACCCCTCGACGACGTTCTGCTTCACCATGTTGAGGGCGCGCTCGTACCGCTCCGGCTGTCCCTGGGGCAGCACGCCCAGGTGAGTGATCTTGGCGCTCGTGAAGAGCGCCGCCGAGGCATTCGGGCAGGCCGCGACGCACGCACCGCAGCCGAGGCAAGCGGCCGCCTCCATGGAGCGATCGGCCGCCTCCTTCGGCACCAGGATCGAGTTCGCCTCGGGCGCGCTGCCGGTGCGGGTGGAGATGAAACCGCCCGCCTGGATGATGCGGTCGAACGCGTTCCGGTTGACGACCAGGTCCCTCATGATCGGGAACGCCTTGGCGCGCCACGGCTCGAGCGTCAGCGCGTCTCCGTCCTTGAAGTGGCGCATGTGCAGCTGGCAGACGGTGCCGCCGTGCACGGGGCCGTGGGGCGAGCCGTTGATGACGAAGCCGCACATGCCGCAGATGCCCTCGCGGCAGTCGTTGTCGAACGCGACCGGCTCCTCGCCCTTGGTGATGAGATCCTGGTTCAACACGTCCAGCATCTCGAGGAACGACATGTGCTCGCTCGCGGTGACCTGGTACCGGACGAACCGGCCCGGGTCCGCCGCGTTCTTCTGCCGCCAGATGTCGAGGGTCAGCTTCATGTCGCCGTTGTGGCCGCCGCCGTGGTCGTGATTGCCGCTCACTTGTAGCTCCGGGTCGCCAGCTGGATGTTCTCGTACACGAGGGGCTCCTGGTTGAGCTCCTCCTTCTGGTTCTCACCCTTCCAACCCCAAGCCGCCACGTAGGCGAACTCGGCGTCGTTCCGCTTCGCCTCACCGTCCGGCGTCTGGTACTCGGTCCGGAAGTGCCCGCCGCAGGACTCGTTGCGGTGGAGCGCGTCCGTGCAGAGCAGCTCCGCGAGCTCGAAGAAGTCGCCCACGCGGTTCGCCTTCTCCAGCTCCTGGTTCAGCTCGTTGCCCGCTCCGAGCACCTTGACGTTCTTCCAGTACTCCTCGCGCAGGACCGGGATCTTCGCGAGCGCCCGCTCCAGCGTCTCCTTGGAGCGCGCCATCCCGCACTCCTCCCACATGATCCCGCCCAGCTCCTTCCAGAACGAGTCGACGGTGCGCTTGCCCTTGGCGCCGAGGAGGCGGTCGAGCCGCTCCTTCGCCTCGCGCTCCGCGTCCTTGAAGGCGGCGTGCGACGCGTCCGCCTTGGCGATGCCGCCCGAGGCGAGGTAGTCGCCGACCGTCAGCGGCAGGATGAAGTAGCCGTCCGCCAGGCCCTGCATGAGCGCCGACGCTCCGAGGCGGTTCGCGCCGTGGTCGGAGAAGTTCGCCTCCCCGCCCACGAAGAGGCCCGGGACGTTGCTCATGAGGTCGTAGTCCACCCACAGGCCGCCCATGGTGTAGTGGACCGCGGGGTAGATGCGCATCGGGGTGGCGTACGGGTCCTCGCCGGTGATCCGCGCGTACATCTCGAAGAGGTTCCCGTACCGCTCGGCGATGACCTTCTTGCCGAGCCGATTGATGGCGTCGGCGAAGTCGAGGTAGACGCCGAGGCCGCCCGGACCGACGCCCAGGCCCTCGTCGCAGCGGTACTTGGCCTGCCGCGAGGAGACGTCGCGGGGCGCCAGGTTGCCGTAGGAGGGATAGACGCGCTCCAGGTAGTAGTCGCGCTCGTCCTCGGGGATCTGCGCCGGCGCCCGCTTGTCGCCCGCCTTCTTCGGGACCCAGACGCGCCCGTCGTTGCGGAGCGACTCGGACATCAGGGTCAGCTTCGACTGGTAGTCGCCCGACCGCGGGATGCAGGTGGGGTGGATCTGCGTGTAGCAGGGGTTCGCGAAGTAGGCGCCGCGGCGGTGCGCACGCCAGATGGCGCTGCAGTTCGAGCCCTTGGCGTTCGTCGAGAGGTAGAACGTGTTGCCGTAGCCTCCCGTGGCGAGCACGACGGCGTCGCCGATGAACGACTGGATCTGCCCGGTCTCGATGTTCCGGGCCACGATGCCGCGCGCGCGCCCGTCGATGACGACCAGGTCCATCATCTCGTGGCGGGGGAACATCTTCACCTGCCCCGACGCCACCTGCCGCTCCAGCGCCTGGTAGGCGCCCAGGAGCAGCTGCTGGCCCGTCTGGCCGCGCGCGTAGAAGGTGCGCGAGACCTGTGCGCCGCCGAAGGAGCGGTTCGCCAGCGTGCCGCCGTACTCGCGGCCGAAGGGGACGCCCTGCGCCGCGCACTGGTCGATGATGTTCACCGACACCTCCGCCAGGCGGTGGACGTTCGCCTCGCGGGAGCGGAAGTCACCGCCCTTGATGGTGTCGTAGAACAGGCGGTACACGGAGTCGCCGTCGTTCTGGTAGTTCTTCGCGGCGTTGATGCCGCCCTGCGCCGCGATCGAGTGCGCGCGGCGCGGAGAGTCCTGGAAGCAGAAGTTCAGGACGTTGTAGCCGAGCTCGCCCATCGACGCCGCCGCGGCACCACCGGCGAGGCCGGTGCCGACCACGATGACGGTGTACTTCCGCTTGTTGGCGGGGTTCACCAGCTTCATGTGGCTCTTGCGCTCGGTCCACTTCTGCGCGAGCGGGCCACCGGGGATGCGGGAATTCAGGCTCATGGTCTTTGCCTATCCGTGGAGAAGGCCCGCGAGTACGGCCACGGGGACGGAGATGTTGGCGAGGGCGATGACCGTCGCCGCGAAGGCCGCGATGCGCCGGACGCCGTTCATGTATCGGGTGTTGTCGAGCCCGAGGGTGCCGAACATCGAGTAGACGCCGTGCCAGAGGTGGAAGCCGAGGGCCACCATGGCGACGATGTAGGCCAGCGCCGCGGGGAAGAAGGCGAAGTCCTGGACGACGTTGTACGCCGGGTCGAGCTCCCTGTAGAGGCCTGCCCGGGCCGTCCCGACGGTCAGGTCGAGCACGTGGTACACGATGAAGGCGGCGATGATGACGCCGGTCCAGATCATCGTGCGCGAGGCCGGGGTCGCCTGGATGTTCTCCTTGTTGCGGTACGGGATGGGCCGCGCCTCGCGCTTCCGGGCCCAGAGCTGGATGCCGGCCACGGCGTGCACCAGGACGGCCGCCAGGAGGACGATGCGGGCGGCCCAGAGCATCCCTTCGTTCGCGTGGAGGAAGTGCGCGTAGCGATTGATGACCTCGCTGCCCAGGTAGATCTGCATGTTGCCGAGCATGTGGGCGACGACGTACGCGAAGAGGATGATGCCGGACAGCGCCATCAGGACCTTCTTCCCGACGGTGCTCATCCAGAAAATCGAGAGTCGGGACGGGCCTGGGCCGATGACCGCGTCCTTGGTGGTTACGCTCATGCGCGGGGCTCCTGCTGCGGCGTGGGTTGACGTTCGTGCTGCCGACATCTCCGCCGGGACGCGACAAAGAAACACAAGTTGGGCCTGCCGGAAATGATCTCGGTTATACCCGAAAGGGTATCACCTCCAAAGAGCAGTTGCGCGGTGACATCCATCTTTGGGAGGGGCGCCCGGGCGACCGCCGCCGGGGCCGGTGCGCTATAGGAGGCTCGTGAGGCGTGTCTGCGTCTTCTGCGGCTCCGCCACGGGGGCCCGACCCTCCTACGTCGCGGCGGCGCGCGCCCTGGGGGTGGAGCTCGCGCGACGCGGGCTCGGGCTCGTCTACGGCGGGGCCGGCATCGGGCTGATGGGCGCCGTTGCCAACGCCGCCCTCGCCGCGGGCGGGGCGGGGGTGG
>JAJYHA010000456.1 GCA_021784995.1 Myxococcales bacterium | reverse complement strand
CCTGCTCAGCCTCACGGGCAACGCGATCGTGGTGGCGATCGTCGTCGAGCTGCTCAAGCGCACCCTCGAGTGGTCCGACGCGACGGTGAAGCGCTGGGCGCCGCTCGTGTCCTGCGCCTCGGGCGTGCTGCTCGCCGTGCTCGCCTCGGTCCTGCTCTCGGGCGACGTGGCGCAGGCGGCCCTCACCGGCTTCCTCGCCGGCGCCCTGGCGGCCGGGCTCTACGACGTCGCGGCGGAGCGCATCGCGGCGGTGTTCGCCAAGATCCCGTCCGGCGCAGACAAGGGAGCGCCCCGGGCGTGATGCGCGACGCCCTCCAGATCACACCGCGGCAGCGGCGCGTGGTCGAGCTGCGCCTCGGCGGCAAGGGGAGGCGGCAGATCGCCCAGGAGCTCGGCCTGTCCCGCCGCACGGTGAAGGAGGACCTCGACCGGGCGCGGGCGGCCGTGGGCGCCACCGACGAGGTCGAGCTGCTCATCGCGGTGGACCGGGAGACCAGGGCGCAGCCGGCGTGAGCTGGCGCAGCTCGCCGCTCCCCGCCGACTGGCGTGACTTCTATGCGTTGACCAAACCGCGGGTGATGAGCCTCGTCATCTTCACCGGCCTGTGCGGCATGCTGGCTGCGCCCGGCCGGGTCGATCCGGCGCCAGGTCGCCTCGTCCACGAAGCGTGCGCCCACCTCCGTCGCGAGGGCCCACATCGAGGGGTCGCCGGCGCGGAGGGCGCGCTCCAGGATCGGCGCGCAGGCGCGCGACCAGAAGGCGTGCAGCGGCTCGAGGCGCCCGGCCCAGACCACGCCCACCGCGTCGACGCCGGCGCGCTGCGCGGCGAGCCACGCGATCGGGGCGGGGTCGAGGCAAGGCATGTCGCAGGCGGCGGTGAACACCCAGGGCGTCGTGCTGGCCACCAGGGCGGCGTGCAGGCCGCCCGGCGCTCCCTTCCCGGGGATCGCGTCGGGCACGACCGGGACCCCGAACCCGGCGTAGGGGGTCGGGTCGTTGGACACGATGAGCGTGGCCGCGAAGAGCCGGCGGAAGAGGCGCAGCGTGCGCGCCAGGATGGGCTCCCCGCCCACGGCCAGCATCCCTTTCGGGAGCCCGCCCAGCCGGCTCGCGACGCCGCCCGCGACCACGACGCCGGTGCAGTCGGGGAGCTCCACGCGACGCGGTGCGTCCAGCGCCATGACGGTCAGTCTAGCGGTCCGGTTCGCCGAACGCTTGGTGGAGGCGGGTCTTCTGGGATATGTAGGGCGGCC
The DNA here is from genome assembly GCA_021784995.1 of Myxococcales bacterium. The sequence continues at coordinate 4,284 of JAJYHA010000456.1, read as the reverse complement.
CGTGACGCCGGAGCAGCGAATCGAGGCCTTCAGGAAGGTCGTCGGAGAGCGGCCGCAGGATGCCTTCGCGCGCTACTCGCTGGCGATGAGCTACCGCGCGGCGGGACGCGACCTGGAGGCGGTGCAGGAGTTCGACGAGCTGCTGCGGCGCGAACCGGGCTACGTGCCCACCTACCTGATGCTGGGCCAGGTGCACGAGGCGCTGGGCCACGCGGAGGCCGCGGCGCAGGCGTACGGGAGCGGGATCGCCGTGGCGGCCCGCGCGAACAACGAACACGCGCGGAGCGAGCTCCAGCAGGCGCTGGAGTCGCTCCGGACGCGAGGAGCGATCCGAGGGATGGCAGGCGAAGAGAACCCGGCCGGTGGCGGGACCGGGGGCGCCCCGGCGGCGCCCGCGGGCCACGGCCTCCTGGCCGGAAAGCGCGCGCTCATCACCGGCGTCGCGAACGACCGCAGCATCGCCTGGGCCGTCGCGCAGGCGTTCCACCGCAACGGCGCGGAGCTCGCCTTCACCTACCCGGGCGAGGCGATGGGCAAGCGGGTCCTCCCGCTCGTCCAGCCCGTGGCGCGGGCGGTCCTCGACTGCGACGTGTCGCGGGACGAGGAGATCGACCGGACCGTCGCCGCGATCGCGGCGCGCTGGGACCGCCTCGACGTGCTCGTCCACTCGATCGCCTACGCGCCGCGCGAGGCGATGGCCGGCCGCTTCACCGACGTGACGTCGCGCGAGGCGTGGCGCATCGCGCTCGACGTCTCCGCCTACTCGCTGGTGGGCCTGGCGCGCGCGTTCAAGCCGCTGCTGAAGCCGGGCGCGAGCATCGTCACCATCACCTACTACGGCGCCGAGAAGGTGGTCACCAACTACAACGTGATGGGGGTGGCGAAGGCGGCGCTGGAGTGCAGCGTCCGCTACCTCGCCCAGGACCTGGGGCAGGACGGGATCCGGGTCAACGCCATCAGCGCCGGGCCGCTCAAGACCCTGGCCGCGGCCGGCATCAAGGGCATGCGCGCCATGCTGGGGGAGAACGCCGCCCGGACGCCGCTCCTCCGCAACATCGACCACGAGGACGTCGGCGACGCGGCGCTCTACCTGTGCTCGGACCTGGCGCGGAACGTGACCGGCGAGACGCTGCACGTCGACGCCGGCCAGAACATCCTCGCGTCGGTGGGCATGGCCTGACGGCCCGGCCCGGGCGCCGGAGCCGGAGGTGCCTAGAGGAACCGCCCCCGCCGCGTCCCCTCGCCGACGAAGGGGTTGGTGCGGCGCTCGTCGCCGATCGTCCCGCCGGGCCCGTGGCCGGGGAAGAAGCGCACGTCGTCACCGAGGGTGAATAGACGCTCCCGGATGGAGCGTTCCAGGTCGTCGAAGCTCCCGCCGGGCAGGTCGGTCCGCCCGACCGAGCCCGCGAAGAGCGTGTCGCCGACGAGGAGCGTCCGGTCCTCCTCGAAGTGGAGGCAGCACGAGCCGATCGAGTGGCCTGGGGTGTGGATCACGCGACCCAGGTGCGCGCCGACGGCGAGCGCCTCGCCGTGGACGTGCAGGTGCTCCGGGCGCGGCGCCTCGCTCGCGTCGTCGAAGCCGAACATCGCTGCCTGCTCCGGGACGCGGGCCAGCCACGGCGCGTCGGCGGCGTGGATCTGGCAGGCGCAGCCGGCGCGGCGGCACGCCTCGGCGCAGCCCGCCACGTGGTCGACGTGCCCGTGGGTGAGGAAGACCCGCCGGACGCGAAAGCCGCCCGGCTCGCACATGGAGAGCACGCGCTCGAGCTCGCCCCCGGGATCCACGAGGATGGCGTCCCCGCTCTCGGAGTCCCCGACGAGGTAGGTGTTCTCGGCGAAGGGACCGACGACGGTGTTCCGGACCACGAGCATGCGGTCGCCCGCCCGCCGGCGCGAGGCGGGCTCGTCCTCCCCGGCGTGGGGTTCAGTAGCTGAACGACTGGCCGCAGCCGCAGGTGTTCCGCGCGTTCGGGTTGTTGAACTTGAACCCGGCGCCCTGCAGCCCGACCAGGTAGTCGACCGTGACCCCCTGGAGGTACATGGAGCTCATCGGATCGACGTAGAGGCGGATGCCGTCCTGGTCGATCACGGCGTCGCCGTCGCGCTCCGCGTTCTCGAAGTCCATCGAGTACTGGAAGCCCGAGCAGCCACCGCCGACGACGCCGATGCGGATGCCGTAGCCGGACATGTTCTCGCGCGTCATCGCGTCCTTCACCATCTCGACGGCCTTCGGCGTGAGGGTGACGAGGCTGGGCGTGAAGGCCTCGGGCGAGGCGGTGAGGGGGGTGGGGGCAACGGTGGTGGTCTCCATCGGATCTCCGGCTCCTGGCTCGTGGCGGCGAATTGACGCGCCTCAAACTGTAACAGGGGAGGTGGAGCGCTTCAACGCAACCCGCAGTCAGCCGGCGCGCCCGCTCAGGTGCCGGCCGCCGTCGACCGGGAGGATGACCCCGGTCACGAAGCGCGCGCCGGCGAGGAAGCGCACCGCATCGGCCACGTCCTGCGGGGTCCCGGCGGCGCCGAGCGGGATGCGCCGGGCCAGCTCGCGCCTGCGCCCCGCCGGGCAGTCCACCGGCCAGAGCACGGTCCCGGGAGCGACGGCGTTCACCCGCACCCGGGGCGCCAGCTCGAGGGCCAGGCACTCGGTCAGGCGGGCCAGGGCCGCCTTGGAGGCCGCGTAGGCCGCGTAGCCCCGCCACGGCACCAGGCCGCCGCCCACGTCCCCGACGTTCACGATGGACGCGCCGGGCTGGCGCCGGAGCAGCGGCGCCAGGGCTCGCGCCAGGAGGAGGGGGGCGCGCGCGTTGAGGTCCATCTGGGCGTCGAAGGCCGCCGCGTCGGTGGCGCGGAGGGGGCGCGCCTCGAACCGCGCCGCGGAGCAGACGAGGAGGTCGAGGCGGTGGAACCGCTCCCGGAATGCCCGCGCCAGCGTCGCGGGGCCCTCGGGGCGAGCCAGGTCGGCCTGGAGCGCGACGAGCGGTGCCGGAGGGCGGTGGGTGCGGTAGTGCGCGGCCACGCGGTAGCCGGCGCGTGCGAGGTCGCGCGCGATGGCGAGGCCGACGCGCACGCCGGCGCCGGTCACGAGCGCCACCGGCGCGCCCGGCCTCACGGGCGGCGTCCGGGGGCCCACACGGCCTCCTGCGCGCGCGCGCGGTGGTTGGCGATCCGCGCCGCCACGAAGAGGAGGTCGGAGAGCCGGTTCAGGAACGTCAGGAGGGCGGGCGCGACGGGCTCGTGCCGGTGCAGCGCCACCACGCGACGCTCGGCCCGGCGGCACACGGCGCGGGCGGCGTGGAGCCACGCCGCGAGCGGCGTGCCGCCGGGCAGGACGAAGTTGCGCAGCGGCGGGAGCTCCGCCTCGAGGCCGTCGATGGCGGCCTCGAGCCGCGCGGTCCACGCGGGGTCGAAGGTGGGCAGCGCGGCGCGGGCGCGCGCGCCCGGCGGCGTGGCGAGCTCGGCGCCCATGGTGAAGAGGCGCTCCTGCACCTCGCCGAGCAGGGCGTCCAGGTCGCGGTCGGCGCCCGAGGCGCGGACGAGCCCGAGCAGCGCGTTGAGCTCGTCGATCTCGCCGTACGCCTCGACGCGCGCGTCGTCCTTGGGGACGCGCGGGCCCCCGAACAGGCCCGTGTCCCCCGCGTCGCCCGTCTTCGTGTAGATCTTCATCGCGACAAGGCTAGCATGGTCCCGCTCACGGCCAGCGACGTGGAGGCGATCGGGCTCGAGGCGGCGCGCGCCGCGTGGGCCGGCGGCATGACCGTCCTGCGCCCGGACGGGGCGGTGGCGGAGATCCCGCTCGTCGCCGAGCCGGAGGTCTTCCCCGCCGCGCAGCTGGCGGCGCTCGCGGAGGAGGCGCGCGTCCTCTGCTCCGGCGCGGTGAAGCTGGCGCGCGCGCTGCTCGTGCGGGGCGACGAGCGCGATCGCGCGGCGCTCCTCGGACCGTTCCAGGGCCTGGAGGCCGAGGCGATGGCGCGCCTGTTCGACGAGGCGCCCTGCCCGGCGGTGGTCGTCCGCGTCGACTTCCTGCGCGACGGCGACGGCGCGGCGCGGGCGCTGGAGCTGAACGCGACCATCCCCGCCATGTCGGGCTACGCAGACCTGGCCACCCACTGCTGGATCCGGGCGGCGGCGCGCGTCCGCGGCATGACGCCACGCCAGGCGAACGCGCTCGTCTCCGGATGCGGGTCGCGGATGGAGCAGCTCCGACAGGCGCTGGCCGCGTTCCACGCCGCGCGCGGCGGGACCCGGGCGCGCCCCTCCATCGCCCTGGTCGCCCGCCCCGGCGAC
>JAJYHA010000193.1 GCA_021784995.1 Myxococcales bacterium | reverse complement strand
GGCGCATCTACAACACGGTGATCCAGAAGGAGCGGCGCGGCGAGTACCTGGGCAAGACGGTCCAGGTGATCCCGCACATCACCGACGAGATCAAGACCGTGATCCGCGAGGCGGCCGGGGAGGCCGACATCGTCATCGTGGAGGTGGGCGGCACGGTGGGAGACATCGAGTCGCTGCCCTTCCTCGAGGCCATCCGCCAGATGAAGTACGACGTGGGCGAGGAGAACGTCGTCTACGTGCACCTGACGCTGGTCCCCTTCATCGCGGCGGCGGGCGAGCTGAAGACCAAGCCCACGCAGCACAGCGTGAAGGAGCTGCGCGAGATCGGGATCCAGCCCGACATCCTGCTCTGCCGCTCCGACCGCGAGATCGCGCGGGAGATGAAGGACAAGATCGCGCTCTTCTGCAACGTGGACCCGTCGGCGGTCTTCGCGGCCCGGGACGTCTCGTCCATCTACGAGGTGCCGCTGGCGCTCCACCAGGAGGGGCTCGACGACAAGCTGGCCGAGCTCTTCAACATCTGGAGCCGCGCGCCGCGCCTCGAGCGCTGGGAGGCGGTGGTCGAGAAGGTGAAGGCGCCCAAGCGCGGCGAGGTCCGCGTGGGCGTGGTGGGCAAGTACGTCGAGCTGGCCGAGAGCTACAAGAGCCTCAACGAGGCGCTGGTGCACGGGGGCATCGCCGGCGACGTGCGCGTCCGACACGAGTTCATCGACTCGGCGCGGCTGGAGGAGGGCGAGGTGAGCCTCCTCGAGAGCGTGGACGCCATCCTGGTGCCGGGCGGGTTCGGGGTGCGCGGCACCGAGGGCAAGATCCTGGCCGTGCGCCACGCGCGCGAGCGCAAGGTGCCCTTCTTCGGCATCTGCCTCGGCCTCCAGATGGCCGTCATCGAGTTCGCGCGGCACGTCCTGGGGCTCGCCGAGGCCAACTCGCTCGAGTTCGACGAGCGGACGCCGCACCCGGTGGTGACCCTCATGGCCTCGCAGGTCGGGGTGGAGGACAAGGGCGGCACCATGCGGCTCGGCAGCTACGCCTGCCGCCTCAAGGAGGGCACCAAGGCGCGCGAGCTGTACGGCGCCGAGCTCGTCCACGAGCGGCACCGCCACCGCTACGAGTTCAACAACTCCTACCGCGCCCAGTTCGAGCAGGCGGGCCTGGTCTTCTCGGGGGTGAACCCGGACCTCGGGCTGGTGGAGATGATCGAGCTGAACAACCACCCGCACTTCGTCGGCTGCCAGTTCCATCCGGAGTTCAAGTCGAAGCCCTTCCGCCCGCACCCGCTCTTCGCCGGGTTCGTGGTGGCGGCCATCGCGCACCGCGACGCCCGCGCGCGCAGCGGGGTGGCGGAGGTGACCAAGCTCCCCTTCGGCAAGGGCGCCTGACGGTCAGGCGCCGGCGGCGCCGTCCGCCGCGTGGCGGCGCCGGGCGAACTCGAGGGCCAGGTCGCGCCAGGAGCGCAGGACCGGCCAGCCGTCGGCGTCGCCCCGCCAGGCGAGCACGCTCGACACGGTGAGCTGGACGTCGCAGACCGGGCGCAGCACCACCCCGGGCGGCAGCATGGCGCGCGTGGACTCCAGCGCGAAGGTGACCCCCATGCCCGCCGCGACCATGGCGAGGCGGGTGACCGTGCTGCGCGCCTCCACCACCACGTTGAAGGTCACCCCGCGCGCGGCCAGCTCCGCGACGGTCTGGCGGAAGGTGTCGGGCAGCGCCGCGCGCGGGAGCCAGACGAAGGGCACGTCGCGCAGCTCGCGCGACGTCACCCGCTCCTGGCGGGCCAGGGGGTGCTGGCTCGGGAGCGCCAGCACGATGCGCTCGGTGAGCAGGAGCGCCGAGCGGAGAGCGGGCTCGGCGGGGACCTCGTTGCCCAGCGCCGCGTCGAGCCGGCCGGCGAGCAGGGCCGGCACCATCTCTCGCCACCCCATGGGCTGGAGCTCGAGCGACACGTTCGGGTGGCGCTGGCGCATCGAGGCGGCCACCGCCGGCACCATCTCGGCGAAGGTGCCGGTCTCGGTGAAGCCCACCACGAGGTGGCCCGCCTCGCCTCGCGCCGTGGCCTGGACCGCGGCGACGCTCCGGCCCACGTCGGCCAGGATGGCGCGGGCGCGCCCGAGGAACAGGCGCCCGCCCTCGGTGAGCTTGAGGCCGCGCCCCACGCGCGCGAAGAGGGGGACGCCCAGCTCCTCCTCGAGCTGCTGGATCTGCTTGCTGAGCGGCGGGGGCGAGACGTGGAGCCGGCGCGCCGCCCTCCCGAGGTGCTCCTCCTCGGCCACCGCGACGAAGTAACGTAGGTGACGTAGCTCCATGATCGTGTCTCGAAAGATAATGATTCCGACCGATGATGTCATGCATACCCACGTGCCTCGGCGGTGGGCGGCGGGGGCCAGCTGGACTACCCTCGGGGCGGAGGCGCGCCGGAGCGCGGGGAGGGCGACGTGACGGCCGTGCACGCGACGATCGGCGGCCACGAGGTGGGCGAGGGACGGCCGCTGCTCCTCATCGCCGGCCCCTGCGTCCTCGAGAGCCGGGCGCAGGCGCTCGCGCACGCGCGCGGGGTGAAGGCGCTCGCGGAGCGCCACCGGCTGCCCGTGATCTTCAAGGCCAGCTTCGACAAGGCGAACCGCACCAGCATCGCCAGCTTCCGCGGGGTCGGGCTCGAGCAGGGGCTGGCGATCTTCGAGGCCGTGAAGCGCGAGACCGCCCTGCCCTGCCTCACCGACGTCCACGAGGCCTGGCAGGCGGCCGAGGCGGCGCGGGTGGTGGAGGTGCTGCAGGTCCCGGCGTTCCTGTGCCGCCAGACCGACCTCGTCGTGGCGTGCGCCCGCCACGGGCGGAGCGTGAACGTGAAGAAGGGGCAGTTCATGGCGCCCCGCGACATGCGCCACGTCCTCGCCAAGTGCCGCGGGGCGGGGAACGGCGACGTCCTCCTCACCGAGCGCGGCGCCTCGTTCGGCTACGGCAACCTGGTGGTGGACCTGCGGTCGCTGGTCATCCTGCGCGAGCTGGGCGCGCCGGTCTGCTTCGACGCCACCCACTCGGTGCAGCTCCCCGGGGCGGGCGGCGACGCGAGCGGCGGGGAGCGGCAGTACGTCGCGCCCCTGGCGCGGGCCGCCGCGGCCGTGGGCATCGACGCGCTCTTCCTGGAGATCCACGAGGACCCGGCGCAGGCGGCCAGCGACGGCCCCAACTCGCTCGACTTCGCCGCCGCCGATCGCGTCCTCGGCGAGGTCCTCGCCGTGCGCCGCGCGCTGGGGCAGCCGTGACGGCGGGCGAGGGCGGCGCCGCGGGAGGGGACGGCGCGGAGGCCGACCTCCTCGCGCGCGCCCGCCGGGTGCGGCTCCTCCTGCTCGACGTGGACGGGGTCCTCACCGACGGCCGCCTCTACTACGGGGCGGAAGGGGAGGCGCTGAAGGCGTTCGACACGCGCGACGGCCACGGGCTCGTCCTCCTGCGCGAGCACGTCGCGCTGGGCGTCATCTCCGGCCGGCCCGGGCTGGCGCGTCGCCGCCTCGAGGAGCTGCGCTTCCGGCACCTCCTCTTCGCCCAGCGCGACAAGCTGGCCGCCTACGAGGCGCTCGGCGCCGGCATGCCGGACGAGGAGGTCGCCTACATGGGCGACGACGTGAACGACCTCGCGCTGCTGGAGCGGGTCGGGCTCTCCGCCTGCCCCGCCGACGCGCACCCGGCGGTCCGGGCCAGCGTGCGCTTCGTCGCCTCGGCGCCGGGAGGGCGGGGCGCGGTGCGCGAGCTGTGCGAGCTCGTCCTGCGGGCCAAGGGGCTCTGGGCCTACCCGACGGCGGACCGCGCCTCGTGAGCGGCGCGGCCGAGCGCCCTCCAGCCCTCCCGCGCGTGTGCTAGCGTCGCGGCGCGCATGGGGGTGCCCTTCCGCAAGCGCGTGCGGCGCGCCGCGCGATCGATCCTGCTGCGCGCCGCCGTGAGCGTGCTCGGGCTGCTCCCCCTGCGCCCGGCGCTGGCGGTGGGCGCCCTGGCGGGCCGGCTGGCGTGGTGGCTCGCGCCCCGCGAGCGCCGGCTCGCGCTCGCGCACCTGGCCCAGGCCCTCCCCGGGCGGGGCGAGGCCGAGCGGCGGGCGATCGCGCGCGCCAGCCTGGTGCACCTGGGCCGGGTGGCGATGGAGGTCGTGGCGTCGCGTGCGCTCCCGCCCATCGAGCGGTACGTCTCGTTCGCGCCCGGTGCGGAGGAGCGGGTCCGCAGCGCCATGGCGCGGGGGAAGGGCCTCGTCCTCGTCGCCGGCCACATCGGGAACTGGGAGCTGATGGCGCGGCGCCTGGCGCGCGTGATCCAGCCCAACGCCGTGATCGCCCGGCGGAACGCCGACGCTCGCCTGAACGGCCTGATGGCCCGCTTCCGCCGCGAGGGAGGCAACGTCACCCTCTGGCGCGAGGACCCGGCCACCGGCCGGGCGATCATCCGGCTCCTCCGGCAGGGGGGAGGCCTGGGGATCCTCATCGACCAGGACACGAGGGTCCAGGGCGTCTTCGTCCCGTTCTTCGGCCGGCTCGCCTTCACGCCTCGGGCTGCGGCCGACCTGGCGCTCCGCTTCGGCGCCACGGTGCTGGTGGGGACGAGCCGGCGGCGCGGGATCGCGCCGGGGGCCGGTCACGAGGTCGAGGTGGTGGAGCTGCCGTACGATCCCAGACCCGTGGACCATCAGGCCGAGGTCGAGCGGCTCACGGCCGCCGCGGTGCGGGTGCAGGAGGCAGCCATACGCCGTAACCCGTCGGAATGGGTCTGGATGCATCGACGCTGGAAGACGCGGCCGCCCGCGGAGCCGCTCCAAGCAAACACGGTGCCGAAAAGTCGTGAGCTTTCGGACACGTAGGCTCCGATCCTCGGCGCCGTAGCCAAGCAAACAACGTGCCACTAGAATGAACTCCGTGAAGAGTGTTATGGTTTCGCGGTCTTTTGCGCTGTTTTCCGCTGCGTGCCTGATCGGCCTCGGGGCTGGTTGCAGGCAGCCGAGAAGAGACCCGAGCGAGGATGTCGTGCCGGAACTGAGGTTGGAGCGAGTCGCCTTCCGCGTCTACCGGGGTGCGGCCATGACGGCCGTCGGTGTGGCGGAACGTGCCAGCTTCCGGCGGGACGACGGCGACATCGCGGGGGAGCGGGTCGATGCCTGGTTTCCTGCCGCCGGGCCGGATCGGCCCGCGTCGCACGTGACGGCCGTCCGGGCCACCGGTAACGTCCGCCAGCACCGGTTCGAGGGGTCGGGCGGGGTCCGCGCCGAGCAGGAAGGCCAGGTGGCCGTGACCGAGGAGGCGCGCTACTCGGGCGACGACGGGCTCATCCGGGGAGACCGTCCCATCGAGGTCCGCGGCGGCCGGTACCTGGTGAAGGGCCCCAGCTTCACCCTCGACCCGAAGGAGCAGGTGCTCGAGGTCGAGGGCGGCGCCAGCGCCAGGGCGGGGGGAGCGCAGCGGTGATCGCGCTGGCGGCCGTCCTCCAGCTCGCGCTCGGCGCGCCGGAGCGGGACCGCGTCCCGGATCCGGGGGGCGCGCCGCTCTCCGTCGCGGGCGTGGTGGCCGGCGAGGCGCCGAGCGCGCGGCCGGACGCGGCGGGCGTGGGTGCC
>JAJYHA010000498.1 GCA_021784995.1 Myxococcales bacterium | reverse complement strand
GCACGCCCTTGCCGAGGTAGCGCCCCTTGTCGCCGTCGCGCAGCTCGATGGCCTCGTGCTCCCCGGTGGAAGCGCCGGAGGGCACGGCCGCGCGGCCGACCGCGCCGGAGGCGATGGCGACCTCGACCTCGACGGTGGGGTTCCCGCGGGAGTCGAGGATCTCGCGCGCGTGCACGTTGACGATCTCGGTCATGGCGTCTCCTCCTCGCCGTGGCGGCGAACGTGGCGCGGACTCTGCTCGCACGACCCCGGCCCGTCAACGCAATTTTCCCCGCCCCGGCGAGGCCGCGCGCACCGTCCGGGAGCACCGCCCGCGATGGACGACGGCGCCGCCGGAGGGGGCGCGGGAGGAGCGAGGAGGTGGGCGCCGTCAGGGGGCGCCGGCGCCGTAGTCGATGATCACGACTCCCCTGCGATCGCGCTCCGGCTCGTCGTCGTGGCGGACCGGCTCGGGGGGCTGGGGGACCGGCAGCTCGACCACGGGGCGATCGTCCAGCGTCCGGTCGCGGTCGCGCCGCCTGATCTCCTCGATGATGTAGGCGTCCAGCATCGCGCCGTCCCCGTTCGTCAACGCTCGCCGCGCGCTTCGATTCCACGACCCCGCGCCGCCCGCCCCGGCACCGACCCGGCCGCGCCCCGCCCGTGATGCGACCTCGTGCGGTCAGCTAACCACCCGCGCGCGGAGGTGGTCAAGAAAGGGCCATCCCACCCGCGCCGCGCCGCGCACCGCCCGCGATCAGCGGGGACCGGCGCCCAGGGACTCCGCGCGCGCCTTGAACGCGGCCAGCGTGCGGGGGAGCTGGACGCGCGTCAGCTCGTCGGTCAGCCGGTCGATCACCCGCTGCGGGATGAGCGGCGGCTTGGCGATCTGGACCTCCACCGTGTAGCGCGCCCGCGTCCGGCCGCCCTCCTCCGTGAGCTCCCAGGAGCCGCTCGAGACCTTCATCCACTCACCCGACACGAGGCTCCACCACACCCGCCACGGCCGCTCCTCCTCGTGGCGCAGCGTGTACCGGATGGTGCGGAGCCCCAGGTCCACCGTGTATCCGACGCGCGTCGCGCCCGCGGAGCGCTCCACCTCGCACGCCTTCACGGAGGGCACGAACTCCGGGTACCGCGCGTAGTCGACGATGACCCCGAACAGGACCTCGGCCGGGGCGGCCACCAGCACCTCCTGCGTGACGCGCGAGGCCACGGGTCACCCGCCCTGCCCGGGCGCCCGGGCGAAGTGGTGGCGGGTCTCGACGTAGCGGATGGTGCCGGTGCGCGAGCGCATCACGAGCGAGTGCGTCCTGGCGCCCTCGGCGGTGAAGCGCACTCCGCGGAGGAGGTCGCCGTCGGTCACGCCGGTGGCCGCGAACATGACGTCGCCGCCGGCGACGTCCTCGGCCGTGAGCACCCGATCGAGGTCGCGCATCCCCATGCCGCGCGCCCGCTCGCGCTCCTCCTCGCTCCGCCAGGCGAGGCGCGCCTGCAGCTCCCCGCCCACGCACCGCAGCGCCGCCGCCGCGATGACCCCCTCGGGCGCCCCGCCGGTGCCCATCAGGACGTCCACGCCCGACTCGGGGAAGCAGGTGCTGATGGCCCCCGCCACGTCCCCGTCGCCGATCAGCTTGATGCGGGCGCCCGCCTCTCGCACCTGCTGGACGAGCCGCTCGTGCCGGGGCCGGTCGAGGATCACCACCGTGAGGTCCTCGATCTCCTTGCCGAGCGCGTCCGCCACGTTGCGCAGGTTCTCGGCGGGCCGGCGCAGGAGGTCGATGCTCCCCCGGGCGCGGGGCCCCACCGCGATCTTCTCCATGTACGTGTCGGGCGCGCGCAGCATCCGCCCCTTGCTGCCGAACGCGATGACGCTCAGGGCGTTGGGGGCCCCGGTGGCGCACAGGTTGGTCCCCTCGAGCGGGTCCACCGCGATCTCCACCTCGGCGTCGCCCTCGGCGCACCGCCCCACCCGCTCGCCGATGTAGAGCATGGGCGCCTCGTCCCGCTCCCCCTCGCCGATGACCACCCGGCCCTGGATGGCGAGCGCGTTGAAGGCCCTCCGCATCGCCTCAACCGCGGCCTGGTCGGCGCCGTTGCGGTCCCCGCGCCCCATGAGCCGCGCCGACGCGAGCGCCGCCGCCTCGGTGATCCGGACCGACTCCAGCGCCAGGTTGCGATCCATGGCTCCTCCCCGCTACGCGGGCTGCTCGCCGGCCGCCAGCCGGGCGCGCACGTCCCGCGGGATGCGCCGCACCCGCCCGTCCACGCCCAGGCAGGCGTGCACCGTGTGGCCGGTCGCCAGCAGCTCCCCGTCGCGCAGGATGCGGTAGGCGAAGCGCGCCGACGCGCCGCCGAGCTCCGCCAGCGCGATCTCCACCACGACGAGGTCGTCGTAGCGCGCCGGCCGGCGGTACTGCACGGCGGCCTCGGTCACGGGCAGCGCGAGCCCCTCGCGCGACTCCAGGTCGGCGTAGCGGAGTCCCTTCGCGCGCAGGAACTCGTTCCGGGCCGCCTCGAAGAAGCGCAGGTAGTTGGCGTAGTACACGACCCCCATCTGGTCGGTGTCGCCGTAGATCACGCGCAGCTGGGCCCGCTCCATCAGGGCGCCTCGATGCGGAGGAGGTGCGTCGGCGCGACGGTGGTCTCGTACCGATCGATCTCCGCGATCGCGCCCTGCACGTCCGCCTCGCGCGCCAGGTGGGACACGATGACGAGCGGCACCGCGGCGCCCTCCTGGCCCTGGTCGCGCTGCTGGACCGCGGCGATGGAGATCCGGCGCGCCGCCAGCGTGTTCGCGATCCGCGCCAGGACGCCCGGCACGTCCTTCACCGTGAACCGCAGGTGGTAGCCGGAGCGGATCTCGGCGTGCGGGCGCAGCGCGACGCGCGCCTCCGCGGGCGGCAGCGGCACGCGTCCCGGGCTGCGCGAGAGGATGTTGCGCGAGAGGTCGATGATGTCCGACACCACCGCGCTCCCCGTGGGCATGGCGCCCGCCCCCTGCCCGAAGAGGAGCGACGGCCCGAGCGCCTCCGAGCGGAGCAGCACCGCGTTGAACGCGCCGCGCACGCCGGCCAGCATCGATCCCGCCGGGATGAACGTGGGGTGGACGCGCACCTCCACGGCCTCGGCGCCGGGAGCGCCCGCCTCGGGCGCGCACCTGCGCGCGATGGCGAGCAGCTTGAGCGCGTAGCCGAACTCGCGTCCCCAGGCGAAGTCCTGCGGTTCGAGGGCCAGGATGCCCTCGGTGAGGACGTCGGGGGGCTTGACGCGCGCCCCGAAGGCGAGCTGCGCCAGAATGCAGAGCTTCTGGGCCGCGTCGCCGCCCGAGACGTCGAGCGTCGGGTCCGCCTCCGCGTAGCCGAGCCGCTGCGCCTCGGCGAGCGCCTGCGCCAGCGGCTCGCCCCGCTCCGCCATCGCGGTCAGGACGTGGTTGGTCGTCCCGTTGACGATGCCGTGGATGGAGGTGATCCGATCGGACGCGAGCGCCTCCCGGAGCGTCCGGATCACCGGCACGCCGCCGCACACCGCGCCCTCGTAGTAGACGTCGACGCCTCGCTCGGCCGCCAGCCGGAACAGCTCGTCCCCGCGCGCCGCCAGCAGCGCCTTGTTGGCCGTCACCACGTGCTTGCCCCGCGCGAACGCGCCGGCCACGAGGTCGAACGCCTCGTCCACGCCGCCGATCAGCTCGACGATCACGGCGATCTCCGGGTCGTCGAGCAGGTCCTGCACCCGGGTGGTCACGACACCGGACGGGACCTCCACGGCTCGCGACTTCTCGACGTCGCGCAGGGCCACCTTGCGCACGGCGATGCGCGCGCCGAGCCGCGCCTCGATCTCCTGCTGGTGCCGCTCCAGGATGGAGAGCACCCCTCCCCCGACCGTGCCGAACCCCGCCACCCCGATCCCGACCTCGCGCATGTCCCCTCACTTGCCGGCGACGAGCCGGTACGACTCGAGCTCGCCGTGGACCTGCGGCGCCGGCGGGCCCTCCCGGACGGCGAAGGTCTCGAGCCGGACAAGGCCCACGCCCGGCGCGTAGGTGAGCTCGGCGATCTGCTCGCCCCCACCCACCCGCGCCTGCGACCGGACCCGGACGCAGCCCGCGAAGGTCCCGGCCGGCACGGTGACCGTCTCCTCCACCGCGACGATCCGGTAGTGCTCCGTCACCGACGGCGAGACGATGGACGTCCAGCCGTGTCCCGGGCGGAGGGGCGCGCAGAGCAGGCGGCGCACCCGATCCTGCAGGCACTCGCCCTCCACGCGCAGCGCTCCCCGCTGATCGTCCGCGAAGTACCCGCCCGCCTCCCGACGGACGATCCGCACGGTGTGGTGGGAGGCCGCGGACTGCTGGGGCGATCGATCGAGGTAGGTCCAGGTGTTGCCGACCGCCAGGGGGAAGAAGTCGGCCGGCCCGGGCGGCCGCGCCGGGGCGCTCCGCCGCGGGGCCTCCGCCCCGGCGCAGGCTGCGACCAGCAGGAGGACGAGGACGGGCGCGCGCGCGGCCATGCCGTCATCCTAACGGGAAACGGGCGCCGCGCCGCGCCGTCAGCGCTGCGCGGCGGCCTGCAGGTCCCGGGCGCTCATGTCGGCGAGCGCCGCCCGCGCCGCGTTCCTGACCACCTCGTCGGGGTGGCCCCAGGCCATCGTCAGCAGCCAGGCGTTCGCGTCGGCTCCCCCGATGTCGCCGATGATGCGCGCCATCTCGGCCACGTACTGCGCGTCACGGTGGTGGACGAGGGCGATGAGCGGCTTCACTGCACGGGGATCCCGGAGCTGCGCCATCGCGCCGATGGCCCGCTCCCGCACGGCGGCGTCCGGATCGTCGAGCCGGGCGATGAGCGCCGGCACCACGTCGCGCTCGCCACGGGAGGCGAGCACCTGGGTCGCGTGCTCGCGCACGTCGGGGTCGCGAGAGGAGAGATCGCGGAGCAGCTCCTGCGTGCCCTTCCGCTCGGCCGCCACGTGCAGCGAGAGCGACCGGACCGCCGACTGCAGCGCGCCGTCCGAGGCGCGCGCGAGCGCGCCTCGGAGCCCCGCCGCCCCCGGCTCCAGCGCCGCGTGGCCGCGGCCCATCTCCCGCAGCGCGGCGTCGCCGTCGCGCGCCTCGAGGCTCACCGTCACCACCACGTGGGCGGCGGCGCCGCCCGCGCTCCCCGCCGCCCGCACCTCGGCGCGCTCCACCCGCACCTGCGCCAGCATCCGGCGAGCGCTCCCGCCCGCACGGGATGCCTTCGTGAAGCCGGGCGAACCGTCGAAGAGCCGGGCCGCGCTGGCGGCGAGCGCGTCCGCCCCGAGACCGAGCTGCTCGAGGCTCTGCAGGGCGGGCGTCTCCGCGACCGCGACCTGCTCCACCGCCAGCGCCGGAGCGCCATGGCAGCCGCACGCGGTGCCCACGATCAGGATCGAGGCCAGGAGCCCCACCCCGCGCGCGCACCGCGCCCTGGCGCTGCCTCCGGTCAGCTCTCGCCCCCGGCCGAAGGCGGCGCCGGGGCGCGGTCCGCGCCCCCAGCCGGGGCTTCCGGCGCCGGCGGCGACGCCCCGGGCTCCCGCTCGACCGGGGCGGACGGCACGGCCGCAGCCGCCGGTGCTCCGGCCTCGACCGCCCCGGCGTCGG
>JAJYHA010000299.1 GCA_021784995.1 Myxococcales bacterium | reverse complement strand
CGCTGCCGGTGGCAGCGGCCGCTCCGGCCGCCGCGGAGCTGAAGGCCCTCCTCGAACGGGTGGACTCCGACTGGCCGCACCGCGACGAGCCGGGGCGGATGGAGGACATCCGCGCCGCCCTCGACCGCGCCGAGGCCATCGCGCCGGACGACTACGGCGTGCTATGGCGGAACGCGCGCCAGTACTTCTGGATCTCGGACGACCCGGCGCTCTCCGACGCCGAGCGGAGCACCCTCGGGAAGAGGGCCTGGGACTACGGCGAGCGCGCCGCCGCGGTGAACCCGGCCGGCGTGGAGGGCTGGTACTTCGCCGCGGTGGGGATGGGGAACTACTCGCTCGGGATCGGCATCCTGAAGGCGCTCACGCAGGGCATCGAGGGGAAGTTCCGGGATCGCCTCTCCCGCGCCGAGAAGATCGACCCGCGCTTCTTCAACGGCGGCGTCTACTCGGCCTGGGGGCGCTTCTACTACAAGCTCCCGTGGCCCAAGTACGACGCGCGCCGGAGCGAGCAGGCGCTCCTCGAGGCGCTGCGGATCAACCCGCAGCACGTGCGCGCGCGCGTCTACCTGGCGGAGCTGTACCTCAAGGAGAAGCACCCGAAGGAGGCGAGGGCGCTGCTCGAGCAGGCGGCCTCGCACACCCCGGGCAGCTACGACGCGCCGGAGGAGCGACGGTCGCAGGCGGCGGCGAAGGCGCTGCTGGCGGAGCTGGCGAGGTGACGCAGAGGGCGGGCCCGCAGAACCGGAGGAGGCCACATGATCGCTCGTGAGCAACTCGACCGCGGTGCCGGGGAGGCGCGCAGCCTGGTGGAGGTGTTCGAGGCCACGGTGGCGCGGCGCGGCAGCAGCCTGGCGGGCACGCAGAAGCGCGACGGGCGCTGGGTCGAGATCAGCTGGACGGAGATGGGCCGGCGCGCGCGCGACGTCAGCGACGGGCTGGCGGCGCTGGGCGTGGCGAGGGGCGACCGCGTCTCGATCATCGGGGAGACGTCCCTCGAGTGGAGCCTGGCCGACCTGGGGATCATGGGCGCCGCGGCGGTGACGGTGCCGATCTACCAGTCCAACCGGCCGCCGGAGTGCCACTACATCCTCGAGGACGCGGGCGTGAAGTACGTCTTCTGCGACACCGACGCGCAGGTCGCCAAGATCCGCGAGGTGCGCGACCGCCTGCCGCTCCTCCAGGGCGTCATCCGGTTCACGGGGACGCCGGCCGACGCCTTCGAGACCACGCTGGCCGCGCTGGAGCAGCGCGGCGCGGAGTGGCGCACCGGCCACCCAGAGGCGCACGCGGCGCGGCTCGCCTCGCTCTCCTCCGACGACGCCGCGTCGTTCATCTACACGTCGGGGACCACCGGCAACCCCAAGGGCGTGGTGCTGACGCACGGGAACTGGGTGTACGAGGCGCGCGCCAGCGCCGAGATCGGCATCATGGCCCCGGACGACATCGCGCTCTCCTTCCTGCCCATGGCGCACTCCTTCGCCAAGGTGAACCAGGCCGCCTGGTTCGGCGTCGGCTCGGTGGTGGCCTGCGTCGAGTCGCTCGACCGGATCATCCAGAACGCCGGCGAGGTCCGGCCGACCCTCATGGCGTCGGTGCCGCGCATCTTCGAGAAGGCCTACAACGCCGTGGTGGCGAAGGGCCTGGCGGCGCCCGGGCTCAAGGGCAGGCTCTTCAAGCTCGCGATGGAGGGCCTCGACGCGTTCGTGGAGGCGCGCGAGCGCGGCGCGGAGGGCGGCGGCTGGAAGCTGGCGCTCGGGAAGAGGCTCGTCTTCCCCAAGATCGGCGCGCAGATGCGGCAGCTCTTCGGCGGCCGCATGCGCGTCTTCATCTCGGGAGGCGCGCCGCTCTCCGTCAAGATCGCCTGGTTCTTCCGGCTGGTGGGGTTCGAGATCTGCGAGGGCTACGGCCTGACGGAGTCCTCGGCCGGCACCTTCGTGAACCGCCCGGGCAAGGTGAAGATCGGCACGGTCGGGCCGCCCATGCCCGGCACCGAGGTGCGCATCGCGCCCGACGGGGAGATCCTGATCAAGGGCCCGGGGGTGATGAAGGCGTACTACCGGAACCCCGAGGCCACGGCCGAGGTGCTGAAGGACGGGTGGCTCGCCACGGGGGACATCGGCGACGTGGACGCCGAGGGCTTCCTCCGGATCACCGACCGCAAGAAGGACATCATCGTCACCGCCGGCGGGAAGAACGTCGCGCCGCAGAACCTGGAGAACGAGCTGAAGACGGATCCGTTCATCTCGCAGGTGATGGTGCACGGCGACCGGCGCAAGTTCCTCACCGCGCTCGTCACCCTCAACGAGGAGAACGTCCGCAAGTGGGCGCAGGACGGCAAGGTGGCGCTCGGTCCGAGGCTGCACGAGGACCCGCGCGTCCTGGAGCGCGTCCAGCGGGCGGTGGACGCGCTCAACGCGAAGCAGGCCTCCTACTCCAGCATCAAGAGGTTCGCGGTGCTGGAGCGGGACTTCACCCAGGAGGCGGGGGAGCTGACGCCGACGCTGAAGGTGAAGCGGAAGTTCTGCTCCCAGAAGTACCGCGCGATCCTCGACGCCTTCTACGTGGAGTGAGGCAGGCGCGCGCGATGCCCATCCAGCTCGCCGGAACGGTGCTCCTGGTGGAGGACGACGAGGACAGCCGGGAGCTCATGGCCGAGGTACTGGAGGCGGCCGGCTTCGCCGTCCGGGGCGTGGGGAGCGGGGAGGAGGCGCTCCGGGCGCTGGCCGAGCGGCGCCCGGACGCCGTCGTCACGGACGTGGGCATGCCGGGAGTCGGTGGGCTCGAGGTGGCGCAGGCGGCCAAGGCGCTCGACGTCACCCTGCCCGTGCTGGTGGTCACGGGCTACTCGGCCCGGGCGGACCTCGCGCGCGCCGAGGGGAAGGAGATCGACCGCCTGCTCGTGAAGCCGGTCGATCCCGACGCGCTGGTCGCGGCGCTCCGCCGGCTGCTCCCCCGTTGACACGCCGGCGGGCGGGCCATAGTTTGCCTGTTGATTCTTCAGTCAACGGGCAGGAGGGACCATGGCCGCTGAGAGCGTGAAGGAGATCTTCGACCGGCAGATGCCCGAGCGGCTCCGCTCGAAGCCCGACGTCGTCTCGAAGATCAACGCCGTCTACCAGTTCAACATCTCGGGCCCGAACGGCGGTCAGTGGACCGTGGACTGCACGAAGCCGGGCGGGAGCGTCAGCGCCGGCGGTTCGGCCGCGGCGACCTGCACCGTCAACGCGACGGACGACGACTTCCTCAACATCGTGAACGGCAAGCTGAACGCGCAGATGGCCTTCATGTCGGGCAAGCTCAGGATCCAGGGCGACATGGGGCTCGCCATGAAGCTGCAGCAGATCCTGGGCTGAGCGCTGGGCTCGGTGGCGGCCCGGGCGCGCCGCGCCCGCGGCGTTGCCGGCGCACGCCGTGCCTGGGCCACGACGGGGCCTTCGCGCGGCCGCGCTTGACAAGAGGCCGCTCGTCATCGAGGAAGACGCGGATGCGCTGGCTCCTTCCGTCGCTGTTGCTCCTCGCGGCCCTCCCCGCGGCAGGCGCGCCGGGCGTGGGCACGGAGGCGGGAGCGGTCGTCGCGCCCGCTGTCGGCCCGGCGGCGCCGCGCCCTGCCAGCGAGGAGGACGACCGGAAGCTGGAGGAGGAGATCGCCCGTGAGCTCGGGGGCGGGAAGGGCGCTCCGGCGGCCTCGGCCGGAGGTGCTGCGACCCCGCCGCAGGCGGCGCCGGAGCCGACCCAGGTGCAGGGGACGGCGGGAGGCAACCCGCTGGCGCGGCTCCTCATGCTGCCGGACGTCTCGGCGGTGGGCGACTTCGCCGGCGCGTACGACACCATGAACGTCGGGCACTTCTCGCCGCGGAGCGGGCCGTACGGCGCGCCGCACGAGCTGACGCCCATCTTCCAGGAGCTGGAGCTGGGGCTCCAGTCGGTCATCGACCCCTACGCCCGGGCCGACATCTTCATCGCCTTCGTGCCCGGGGGCGTCAACGTGGAGGAGGCGTACCTCACGACGCTGACCCTTCCGGCCGGGCTCCAGGTGCGCGCCGGGAAGTTCTTCTCGCCCTTCGGGCGGCTCAACCAGCAGCACCCGCACGTGTGGGACTTCGTGGACGCCCCGCTGGCCATGGACCGGCTCCTCTCCGTGGATCAGCTCCAGGGCCCGGGCGTCGACGTGGCCTGGCTGGCCCCGCTGCCCTGGTACGCCGAGCTGCACCTGGTCGGCCAGACCACGAACCCCGGGTTCGTGACCGAGGATCGACGCACGCTGCTCGCGCGCCTCCAGCAGTACTTCGACGTCGCGACCGGCGCGACGGTGGGGCTCGGTGTCTCGGCGGGCCGCGTCGAGGAGCCGCTGGCCGGCGCCAGCGACGAGCTCGGCGGCGCGGATCTCTTCGTGAAGATCCGCCCGCCGGAGGCGCGCTCCTACCTGGTCGTCCAGGGGGAGCTGTTCGCGCGGCGCCTGACCGGTACCCCCGACGCCGCCACCCGCGCCGGGGGCTACCTGCAGGCCGTCTACCGCGACGGCCCGTACCGCGCCTTCGGGCTGCGCGCGGAGGCCGCGCCGGCGGTGACGCCGGGCACGACGGACATGCCCGCGGGGAGCGGGACGGAGCAGCGGTACGGCGCGCTCGCCACCTGGTTCCCCTCCGAGTTCCAGCGCTTGCGCGCGCAGGTGGCGTGGGACCGCCTTCCGGGCGGCCACGACGGCCTGGAGGTGCTGCTGCACCTCGAGTTCGTCATCGGTGCGCACGGCGCACACCCGTTCTAGGGAGGACGCCCGGCACCATGGATCGCATCTCGAAGCGCCTGCCCTCGTGGCTCCCCGCCCTGGTGGTCCTCGCTGCGCTGGCGGCTCCCCTGCCTGCGCACGCCAGGCTCAAGGTGGTCACCACCACCGAGGGGCTCGCCGCCCTCGTCCGGGAGGTGGGCGGGGACGACGTGTCGGTCGAGAGCCTCTCGCGCGGCATCCAGGACCCGCACTTCGTGGATCCCAACCCGACCCTGGCGGTGCGCCTGCGCCAGGCCGACCTGCTCGTGGACGTGGGGCTGGACCTCGAGATCGGCTGGCTGCCGCCGCTCGTGAACCAGTCGCGGAACCCCGAGATCCAGCCCACCGGCCCCAGGCGCCTCACGGCCTCCCGGTTCGTCCACGTCCTCGACGTCCCGACCGGCCCCGTGGATCGCAGCATGGGCGACCTCCACCCGGCCGGGAACCCGCACTTCATGGACGATCCGCGGGCCGCGCTCGACGTGGCGCACGGCATGGCGGTCCGCCTCGGCGAGCTCGATCCCGCGCACGCGGCCGGGTACGCGCGCCGGGACGCCGATCTCCGGCGGCGGCTCGACGCGGACCTGGTCCGCTGGAGGGCGGAGCTGGCGCCGTTCCGCGGACGGCCGATCGTGGCGCAGCACCAGACCATGAGCTACCTCCTGGACTGGACGGGGCTGCGCGCCGCCGGCTACCTCGAGCCGAAGCCGGGCGTCCCGCCGCCGCCGTCCCACCTGGCCGACATCGTGCGCATCGTGCGGGCGGAGGGCGTGAAGGCGATCCTGGTGGAGAACTACTACGACACCCGGTCGGCGGACGTGGTGGCGCGGAGA
>JAJYHA010000070.1 GCA_021784995.1 Myxococcales bacterium | reverse complement strand
CGGGGGCGCCGCGACCTCGTGCGGCGCGGGCGACGCGGTGGTCGGGGTCTGCACGGCCTGCGCCGCCAGCGGCGCGTCGGGCGCGTGGGGCTCGGCCACCGGCGAGGGCTGCACGGGCAGCGGCTCGAACGGCGCCTCCGCCGCGGCCGGGAACTCCTCCGCGGCAGGCGCTTGCGCGACGGCGACGGGGGCCGGGGGGAGGGCTGCGACGGGCTGCGTCGCCGGGATCGCGGCCGGCTCGACGTGCGCCTTCTTGCGGACGACGAACCCCGGGCCGGTCGCCCGGACGGGCGCCGGCCTGGGCTTCCGCTCGCCCACGATCTTCTCGAACGCCGCGGTCGCCTGGTCGTCCTCGAGCGATGAGCTGTGGCTCTTCACGTCGCTGTAGCCGAGCGCATGGAGCTTCTCGACCAGCTCCGTGTTGGAGAGCTCGATTCCCTGCTCCTTGAGCTGCTTCCCGAGCTCGTGGACGCGCTTCTTCATTGCCGACACTCCTAATCCTTACGGGCACTTCCCGTCAACAGATCCCGGAGATCCCGGGGGTCCACCTGCACACCCGGCGAGCGGAAGGCTCGCCCGAAGGAGCGGCGTTTCACCGCCCGTTCGAGGCAGGCCTCGGCGGCGTGTAGCCAGGCCCCCCTCCCGCCCCGCCGGAGCGGATCGACCCGGACCGCGCCCTCCACCACCCGCAGCCGCACCAGCCCCTCCGGCGGCGCCTTGCCGCCGCAGCCGATGCAGGTCCGGAGCGGCGCGGCGGCCACTAGATCGGGCTCCCGCCGCTCGCGGCGGCACGCTCCGCGTCGAGCTCGGCCCGGAGCTTCGCCTCCTCCTCCAGGTAGACGCCGACCGCGTGCTTGATCTGGCGCGCCTTCTTGATGCCGAGGTCGGTCGACTCGGCCATCTTCATGACGTCGGCCTCGTCGTGGATGGCCTCGACGGTGCCGTACCCCGCGCGCTTGAGCTGCTCGATGGTCTTCTCGCCGACCCCGCGCACGCGCGCGAGCCGCTCGTCCTGCGACAGCTCGCTCGGGTGACGCCGCGCCTCGGCCAGCCGCGCGGCCTCGCGCTCCTGCTCGAGCCGGATCTCCTCCTCGGTGTCCACCACCGCCTGCTCGCGGGCGCGCTTCTGCAGGTCGGCGATCATGTCGACGTCGAAGCCGGGGAACTGGGTGAGCATCTCGGCCGCCGCGCTGGCGACGTCCTGCGCCTTGCGGAAGCCGTGCGCGTAGAGCATCTCCTGGGTGGCCTCGGGGATCCCGATGGCGGTGAAGCTCTGGGTCGCGAACTCGCGCATCTCCTTCACGCGCGACTCGGAGTTGATGTCGAGCTTCCACCCGGTGAGCTGCGACGCCAGCCGGACGTTCTGGCCGCGGCGCCCGATGGCCAGCGACAGCTGGTCGTCCGGCACGATGATCTCCATGGCCCGGTTCTGCTCGTCGAGGAGGACGCGCGAGACCTCGGCCGGCGCCAGCGCGTTGCACACGAACCGCGCCTGGTCGTCGTTCCAGGGCACGATGTCGATCTTCTCGCCCCGCAGCTCCTGCACCACCGCCTGCACGCGGCTGCCCTTCATGCCGACGCACGCGCCGACCGGGTCCACGTCGGAGTCGCGCGAGCTGACCGCGATCTTGGCGCGCCCGCCCGGCTCGCGCGCCGCGGCCTCGATCACGACCACGCCCTCGGCGATCTCGGGCACCTCCATCTCGAAGAGCTTGCGCAGGAGCTCCACCGAGGCGCGCGAGAGGATGATCTGCGGCCCCTTCGACTCGCGGAGCACGTCGAGGACGAAGGCCTGGATGCGGTCGCCCGCGCGGTAGCTCTCGCGCGGCACCTGCTCGCGCACCGGAAGGACGGCCTCCGCGCGCCCGAGGTCGACGATCACGTTCCCCCGCTCGAAGCGGCGGACGATGCCGGTGATCACCTCGCCCTTGCGGTCCTTGTACTCGTTGAAGACGTTCTCGCGCTCCGCGTTGCGGGTGCCCTGGATCATCACCTGCTTGGCGGTCTGGGCCGCGATGCGCCCGAAGGAGCGCCGGAAGGTCTTCAGCTTGAGCAGGTCGCCCCACTGCTCGTCCTGCGCCTTGGCCTCGGCCTCGTCCTCGGGCCGGTAGTAGATGGGGAAGTCGAGCTCGTCGCCCACGTCCACCTCGATCCCCTTCTCCCCGGCCAGCGAGATGGGGACCATGTTGACGGGGTCCGGCAGCGGGGTCTCGGGCGTGGGATCGGCGACGATGGTCAGCACCTGGAAGAGGTCGATCTGGCCCTTCTCGTCGTCGTAGTGCGCCTTGAGGTTGCGCTCGATCCCGAAGTGCTTCTTGGCCGCCATGGCGATCGCCTCCTCCAGGATCGCCACCAGCGTCGAGCGCTCGATCCCCTTGTCCTTCGCCACCTGGTCCAGGATCAGGTTGAGGTTCACGTTCGGCTGCATCACTTCCTCCTCAGGTCCGCTTCGAGGTCGTACACGAGGTGCGCCTTCGCGATGGCCTCGTGCGGCACCCGGCACACGGTTCCTTCCACGTCGATCTCGACCGCGCCGTCCTTGAAGCCCACCAGGATCCCCGTCCAGTTCTTGCGCGGGCCGGACACGGTCTCGACGGGCCCGAAGGCCTTCAGGTGGGCGCGCCGGCCGGCGAAGCGCTCGAAGTCGGACGGCTTGCGAAGCGGCCGCTCCAGGCCCGGCGAGCTGACCTCGAGGTTGTAGGAGGGCTCGACGAGATCCTCGACGTCCAGCACCGGCTCCACCACCCGCGACAGCTCCTGGCAGTGGTCGATCGTCACGCCGCCCGGCCGGTCCACGTAGAGGCGCAGCACCCAGGCCGGCCCCTCCCGCCCCCACTCCACCTCGACGAGCTCGAACCCCTCGCGCGTGACGATGGGCTCGAGCACCCGGCGGGCTCTGTCCGCGATGGACTCGGTTCCGATGGCGCTCATTGGTCGTGAAAAACGAAAAAGTGGGCAACGCTGCCCACTTTCGTGCCCCGGCGGCCCGGGATCGAAAATGTCGAGCGGTCTAGGTACCAGAACGTCCGCGCAGGGTCAAGCCGGCGCCGCCTCCGGGGGCGCGCGCAGCACGAGCAGCCACTCGCGGTTGCCCGCCGGGCCCTCGATCGGGGACTCGGTGGCGCCCACCACCTCGAAGCCCAGCCCCACCGCGGCCGCCTGCACCGCCTCCAGCGCCGCCCGGCGCCGACCCTCGTCCCGGACGACCCCTCCCTTCCCCACCTCGCCCCTCCCCACCTCGAACTGGGGCTTCACGAGCAGGACCGCCTCGCCCCCCGGACGGAGGAGGGCCCGGACCGCGGGAAGGATCAGCCGCAGCGAGATGAAGGAGAGGTCGCCCGTCACGAGGTCCACCGGCTCGCCCAGCGCCGCGGCGTCGAGGTGGCGGGCGTTCTGCCGCTCGCGCACCACCACCCGCGGGTCGGCGCGGAGCCGCGCGTGGAGCTGTCCGTACCCCACGTCCACGGCGTGGACGCGCGCGGCGCCGCGCTGCAGCAGCAGGTCCGTGAAGCCTCCGGTGGAGGCGCCGAGGTCCGCGCACACCTTGCCGGCCGGATCGACGGGGAACACCTCCAGGGCGCGCTCCAGCTTGAGCGCGCCGCGCGAGACGTAGCGCCGCGGCGCGGCGTCCTCCTTGATCCGGATCGGCAGGTCGGGATCGACGAGCTGGCCCGGCTTGTCGACGCGCGCCTCGCCCGCCACCACCGCGCCCGCCATCACCAGCGCCTGCGCCCGGCTCCGCGTCGCCGCGAGGCCGCGCTCCACGAGCAGCAGGTCGATCCGCCGGCGCCCCACGGAGTCCGCCCGGCGCCCTAGGCCACGCCGCGCGCCCCGGGGAGCGGACGGCGTTCGCGCAGCAGCTCGCGGACGGCGCCTGCGACGCCGGCCGCGTCGATCCCGAGCTGCGCCCGCTGCCGCCCGGCGTCACCGTGCGTCACGAACCGGTCGGGGAGCCCGAGCCGACGCACCTCGATCCCGGCCAGCGCTCCGCGGCGCTCGAGCACCTCCAGGCAGGCCGAGCCGAACCCTCCCGCCAGCGCCGCCTCCTCGACCGTGACCAGGCGCCGCGCGGCGCCCGCGAGCGAGCAGAGCACCTCCTCGTCGAGCGGCTTCACGAAGCGGGCGTCCACCACCGCCACGCGGATCCCCTCGCCCTCGAGCGCCTCGGCGGCGGCGAGCGCCGCCGCGAGGGTGGTCCCGGCGCAGAACACCGCCACGTCGGGCCGCGGCCCACCGCTCCGCGCCACGCGCGCCTTCCCGACGGGGAGCGGGGCCGGGGTGGCGTCGAGCGGCACCCCGAGGCCGGAGCCGCGCGGGAAGCGGAACGCCGCCGGCCCGTCGTGCGCCAGCGCGGTCACCAGCATGCGGCGCAGCTCGTTCTCGTCCGAGGGCGCCATCACCACCAGGTTCGGGACGCAGCGCAGGTACGACAGGTCGAACGCCCCCTGGTGCGTCTTGCCGTCGGCCCCCACCAGCCCGCCCCGGTCCAGCGCGAAGGTGACCGGCAGGCCCTGCAGCGCCACGTCGTGGATGATCTGGTCGTAGGCCCGCTGCAGGAAGGTCGAGTAGACGGCCACCACCGGCCGCAGCCCCTCGCAGGCCAGCCCCGCCGCGAAGGTCACCGCGTGCTGCTCCGCGATCCCCACGTCGTAGGTCCGGTCCGGGAAGCGCTGCTTCGCCCGCGCCAGCCCCGTCCCCTCCAGCATCGCCGCCGTGATGGCCACCACCCGCGGGTCGCGCTCCATCTGCTCGCACAGCGCCTCGGCGAAGAGGTCGGTGTAGCTCCGGATGGCCGGCTTCTGCGCGGTGGAGCGCCCGGTGGCGACGTCGAAGAAGGAGAGCGCGTGTCCGCGCGTCGCGCGGTCGGACTCGGCCGGCTGGTAGCCCTTGCCCTTGGTGGTGATGGCGTGGACCAGGACCGGGCCGTCGCACGAGGCCACCTTGCGGAAGGTCTCGACCAGGCCCACCACGTCGTGGCCGTCGACCGGGCCGACGTACTGGAAGCCGAGCCCCTCGAAGAGGATGCCCGGCGAGACCAGCGCCTTGGTGGCGTTGATCGTGTGGCGGATCAGCTTGATGGCGCCCGCGCCCCGCGGGAGCTGCGCCAGGATCTCCTTCGCCGTCCGCCTCAACTCGTTGTAGGTGCGCGACGCGAACTTCTTCGTGAACCACTCCGAGAGCGCGCCCACGTTGGGCGAGATCGACATCTCGTTGTCGTTGAGGATGACGAGGAGGTCGCGCCCCAGGTACCCGGCCTGGTTCAGCCCCTCGAAGGCGATGCCGCCGGTGAGCGCCCCGTCCCCCACCAGGGCCACCACCTTGCCCGCCTCGCCGCGCAATCGCCGGGCCTCCACCATCCCCAGCGCGGCGGACACCGCCGTCGAGGCGTGCCCTACCCCGAAGGCGTCGTGCTCCGACTCCTGGCGCTCCGGGAAGCCCGCCAGCCCACCTTCGGTGCGGAGGGTGCGGAAGCGGTCGCGGCGGCCGGTGAGCAGCTTGTGCGCGTAGGCCTGGTGCCCCACGTCGAAGACCAGCCGGTCGAGCGGCGAGCCGTAGACGTGGTGCAGCGCCACGATCAGCTCGACCGCGCCGAGGGAGGACCCGAGGTGCCC
>JAJYHA010000034.1 GCA_021784995.1 Myxococcales bacterium | reverse complement strand
CTGCGGCACGCGCTCCCCCGGGAACATCGCGGGATTGCCGGGGGAACGGCAGCGGCACGCTTGATGAAATCGAGAGGGCCGGCCCATTGGCGCGGCCACGGGATCGGGCGAACGCAGGGCGTGGGAGTCCTGCGTTCGCCCGCTCGATCTCGAGGGCCGGGTGGCGGGCCGGAGGACACGCGGCTTCAGGAACCGGCCGGCGAACAGCGGACACGCGCGCGCACGCACGCGACCAGCACGGAGGCAGCACCATGCGTCGAATCTCATTGATCCTGGCGTTCGCGGCCGTCGCCGCGGCCGGCTGCTCGGGAGGCTCGCGCCCGCCGACCTCGACCGGCGTGGCGAAGGGCGTCACGGATTCCTACTTCTACGTCAACGTCTTCACCCCGCCCGTCGGCGGGACGATCAGCTCGGGCGAATCGTCGCCGCTGATCAGGGAGTGCGGCGTCTATCCGCTCCTGACGGGCGCCTCCAGCGCGACCACGGGTGTCCATGGCCTGGGCGACCCCATCGGCGCGAACGTGTGCGGCACGAGCAACCAGGGGACCCAGACGCAGTACCCGTGGTTTTCGGACGTGGCCAGGACGAACCTGACCAGCGTCACGCTCACCGCGGCGCCGGCACAGGGATTCGCGTTCGTCGGTTGGGCCGGCGACTGCAGCGGCACGGGCCCGTGCGTGCTGACCGCCGGGGCCGACAAGACGGTGGTCGCGACGTTCCGCCAGATCGAGGTCAACGGCATCAACTGGGTCGGTCACGGGAGCTTCACGTCGCCCGCCGACCACGGCCCGGCCTACTTCGCCTATGCGTCAGGCCAGGCGGGAGCGCTGCAGTGCAAGACCTGCCACGGCGCCAGCTGGGAGGGCCAGGGGACCGCGCCCGGCTGCGGGACGTGCCACGCGTGGCCACCGCACGGCTTCTACCTGGACAAGACCTACGCGAGCGGCCCGGCCGTCACGGCCGAGTGCCTCAAGTGCCACCCGCGGCAGGCGGACCAGGTGCTGGCGAGCACGCACTTCACCTGGCTCGGCAACTCCGTCATGGTCGCACGGAACGGCGTCGGCAAGCGCAACCTGATCAACGACTTCTGCGTGGCGGTGCCCTCCAACGAGGCGCGCTGCATGCAGTGCCACCCCAGCTACAGCTCGCCGCCGAGCAAGGACCCCGCCACGGGCGCGCCGGCCGTGAACACCGGGCCGATGTACCTGTGGTCCGGCAACGCGTCGGTCGACCGGACGAAGATCGACTGCCTCGTCTGCCACGCGGATCTCAAGGCCTCGAGGTACGCCAAGGCGGCGGCGCCGTTCGGCGCGCCCTCGGTCGCGAGCTCGGGCTCCTGCTTCCCCTCCTGCGCCGCGAACCAGATCTGCGCCACCACCGACGCGACGGGCGCGGCCTGGACCGACGGCAAGGCCTACTGCCGTCCGCCGGTGACGGCGACCGAGGTGCTCCCCGCCCTCACCGCCGCCGCGACCAGCGTCGGGGCGCCCCGGCGCAACAACTGCGGCTTCTGCCACTTCAACGCGGGCGGCGGCGACAACGTGAAGATCGGTGACCTCGCCTCCTCGCTGAGCGCGCCCACCTTCGAGATGGACGTCCACATGGGGTCGAGCGACGCGAGCGCGCCCACGCTCTGCGCCGATTGCCACCGGTCGGCGAACCACGCCATCGAGGGCGCGGGGCTCATCGTCCCGGTGGACGACGCCGGGCGGCTCGGCTGCACCGACTGCCACACCGGCGCGCATGCGCCCGCGCACGCCTCCTCGCCGACGTACACGCAGCACGCCAGCTTCATCGCCTGTCAGACCTGCCACATCCCGACCTTCAGCCGCGCGCTCTTCACCAAGATGGACTGGGACTGGAGGGTCGCCGGCGACAAGCAGGGCTGCCAGGGGGTGAGCGGCTGCGTGCCGTTCGGCTCGGTGAAGTACCCCGACGGCAGCGTGGTGGCCGGCGTGGGCGGCGAGGCGCCCAAGGCGCAGCTCGGCTCCGATCCGAATGCCGAGCAGGCGTACGACTGGAAGAAGGGCGTCTTCGTCTACCGGAAGAACGTGGTCCCGGTGTACCGGTGGGTCCCGCCGGCGGGTGGCCAGCAGGGCACGCACGCGACCGTCGCGCGCGACGGCATGTCGGGCTCGGGCAGCGCGGCCGATCCGTACGTCCTCGACGGTCCGCTCGCGCCGCCGGCGAACCCGGTGGTCGCCGGGTGGAAGATCACGCCCTTCAAGCGCATGACCGGGCGGACGCCGGCCTTCGCCGACGGGAGCGGGATGGTGGTGCCGCACATGTTCGGCCCCGACTCCTTCTGGCAGACCGACCTGCGCGGCTTCCCCGTCGTCCCGAACAACCTCGGGTCGATCACCAACCCCTGGACGGAGGCGGCGGCGGACGCCATCTGGACCGGCCTGCTCAACTACGGCGCGGCCGTGGCGGGCCAGCTGGGCACGCCCGTGGCCAAGGCGGCGGGCGGGAGCATGACCCGCGCGGTCGACACGACCACGGTCACCGTGACCACGCTGGCGGCCCTGCCCGCCACGCTCCCGGCGCAGCTCTACCTCGTCGGCGCGGAGGCCGCCTTCCCGTCGGGCGTCAAGACGGTCACGCGGGTGGACGACACCCACTTCACCTATCAGGAGGGCATCCCCTACACGGTGAACGCCGGGCAGCCTGCGCTCCCGGTCCTGCCGGCCACCTCCACGCAGTTCGTCGCCTTCTACGGCGTCCTCCCGGCCTGGAGCTGGGCCTCCACGGCCATGTACATCAACCTCAACCACGAGGTGGCACCGAAGGAGAGCGCCCTGACCTGCGCCAGCTGCCACCCGAGCTTCACGGGAGGCGCGACCACCAGCCGGATGCAGGAGCTCTACACCTGCGCCGACCCCGCCGGCTGCGCCTACTGACGCGCGGCGGGCGCTCATCGGGGCCGTCCTCCACCCGGAGGGCGGCCCCCTTCTCTCACTGCGGGTCGGCGATGCCGTACCCCTTCATCCGCTTCCAGAGCGTCACGCGTGAGACGCCCAGGTGGCGCGCGGCACGCGCGCGGTTCCAGCCGCACGCGTCGAGCGCCGCGAAGACGGCCTCCCGGTCGAGCGGGCGCGCTGCGCCGGGGACGGGGCGCTGGAGGCGAGCCTGCCGGGCCGCGGCCACCGCGCGCACCTCGGCGGAGAGGTGCTCGGCCCGGATCTCGCCGCCCTCCGACCGGAGGAGCGCGAGCTCGAGGACGTTCCGCAGCTCGCGGACGTTGCCGGGCCACGGGTAGGCCCGGAGCGCCGCGAGCGCGTCGCCGGAGAGGCGGCAGGGAGGGTCCGGCGGCGCCAGCGGGCCCGCGAGCAGGCTCTCCGCCAGCAGCGGGAGATCGTCCAGGCGATCGCGCAGGGTGGGGACGTCGACGGGGAAGGCCGCCAGCCGGAAGTAGAGGTCGGCCCGGAAACGCCCCGCCCGCACCAGCGCCTTCATGTCGCGGTGGCTGGTGCAGAGGAGCCGCGCGTCGACCTCGACCGGCCGGGCGTCCTCCACGCGCTCGATGCGGCGCTGCTCCACGACCCGGAGCAACCTGAGCTGCAGTCCGGGGGAGAGGTCCCCGATCTCGTCGAGGAGGAGCGTGCCGCCGTCCGCCTCCTCGAACCGGCCACGCCGCTGCGGGTGCCCCGAGGTGCCCTTCCCGCCTCCGAAGAGCTCGCTCTCGAGGAGGCGCTCGTCCAGGACCGAGCAGGAGACGCGCACGAACGGACCGTCGGCCCGGCGGCTCCGGAGGTGGATGGCCTCGGCCACGCGCTCCTTGCCCGTCCCGCTCTCGCCCAGGATCACGACGTTGGCCTCCGACCGGGCCACCAGCTCGACGACCCGGTAGAGCTCGCGCATGCGGGGATGGCGGCCGGTGAGCCCGCAGCAGTCGCCGGCGGACGCGCCGTCGCGCGCCTCGGTTCGTCCTCCCCGGACGGGCGCCAGCTCGGTGAAGGTCTCGAGCGCGCCCACCACCCGACGCTCGCCGTCGAGGAGCGGGACCGCGTTCTTGACGATGGTCACCATCCGCCCGTCCTTCGCCCGGGCGGTGCAGGACTTCGCGCTCAGGCCCCGCTCGGCCATCCCGCAGCGGAGGGGCCCGACCCCGCAGTCGCAGCCGTTGGCCACGTCGCCGGCCAGGAGGGAGCACTCGCGACCGAGCGCCTCGGCGCTGCTCCATCCGGTGATGCGCTCGGCGGCCCGGTTCCAGTAGGTGATCCGACCGTCGACGTCGGTCGTGAAGAGCGCCTGCGGCAGGGCCTCCGCGAGCGCGCGCACCGCGCCCTCGACGTCGGCCCCCACGAGCGGGACGAGCTGGGAGAATGGGCTCATCGATCGAACCTCGGCTCCTCACTTATCGAATGGAGAGCCCCGGCAGGCCAACTCCGGAACCGCCGAGACGGGCGCGGTCTGGAGCCGCAGCCGAAGGGCCCAGCCCGCTCGGGTGCGCGCCTCGGCCGCGCCTGACCCAGCCACCGGGCGGCGCCCTTCGCGCACGGGCCCGCCGCCCAGGATCTGGCACACCGGCACACCGCTCGTCTATGGTGCTCGAACGTCCCCCAGGGGCACGGACATGGCCGACACGACCCGCAAGCTCTGGCTCGACTGGCAGCGCGGACTCGCGGTCCTCTACATGGTGGAGTGGCACACCTACGACGCGTGGCGCGCCGACGCCGTGGCTGCGGGCGGCTGGCACGACGCGGTGGCGACCGTCGGGGGGTTCGCCGCGCCCTCCTTCCTCTACATGGCCGGCATGTCGCAGCTCCTGGCCGACGCGGCGGCGGAGCGGAAGGGTGCCGCCCCGCGGGCGCGCCGGCGCCACGCGGTGCGGCGGGCGCTCTGGCTGCTCGGCGTGGCCTATGCCTTCCGCCTCGTGGAGTACCTGCTCGGCGGCGGGTACCGTGTTCCAGGGGGCTGGCAGGCGATCCTGCGCGTCGACGTCCTGAACGTGATCGCGGTCTCGCTGCTCGCGGCGGCCGTGCTGACGGCCGGACGATCCGCGCGCAGCCAGACCCTGCTCGCGGCGGCCGCGGCCTGCGCCGTGGCCTGTCTCGCCCCCGTGGTGGCAGGCTGGGATCACCCCGAGAGCCGGCTCCTCGACTACCTCTACGCGGCCGACCCGCGGCGCGGGATCTTCGACCTCCTCCCGTGGGCCGCGTTCGTGCTGGCCGGGGTCGCCCTGGGGCGGCTCGCCGGGCGGCCGCCGCGCCCGGCGCTCTGGATCGGGATCGGCGTCGCGCTCTTCGCAGGCGCGTGGGCGGCCGAGCGGCTCCCGCCCCTCTACGCGCACCAGGACTTCTGGCGCACCTCTCCCCTCTGGTTCTCGATGCGGCTCGGGATGGTCGTCGCCACGAGCGGGCTCCTGCAGCTGCTGCCCGCCGCGGCGGATCGGTGGCTCTCCTGGCTCCGGACCCTGGGGCGCCACTCGCTGCTCGGCTACTTCCTCTCCGTCGAGCTGCCCTACGGCGCGCTCTCCTCCCCCCTCCACCGGCGGCTCTCGCTGCCGGCGGCGGCGCTCGGCGTCCTCGCCATGATCGCCCTCACCTGGGCCGTGGCCGCGGGCACGGACCGATGGCGCGCGCGCCGGAGCACGCGCCGCCCGGACGCAGCACCGCCGGCCCCGGCGGCGACCGCTCCATGAGTCTCCGCCCGGG
>JAJYHA010000045.1 GCA_021784995.1 Myxococcales bacterium | reverse complement strand
ATGTTGGGGGCCGCCGTCCAGCCCAGCGCCGCGAGGTCGGCCGCGACCACGCCCGCCTCCGCGGCGTGGCCGGCGTGGAAGGGCTTGGTCATCGACCCGAAGTTCTCGCGCAGGCCGCCCGCCTCGGCGGCCGCGACGCCCAGCGCGAAGGCCGCGCTCCTCACGTCGAGGCGACGGAGCCAGACGCAGGCCGCCGCGCTGCCGAACGACCCGACCGTGCCCGTGGTGTGGAAGCCGTCCCCGTAGTGCCGCGGCGCGATGGCCTCGGCGATCTTGCACTCGACCTCGACGCCCACGTTGTAAGCGGTCAGCAGGTCCAGCCCGGAGCGGCCGTCCTCCTCGCACAGCGCGAGGGCGGGAGGGAGCGCCGGCGCCGTGGGGTGGGTCAGCAGGCCGTAGACGCGGTCGGGGGCGACCGCGAGCTGCGTGTCGTCGTAGTCGTCGGCGTGGACGAAGCAGCCGTTCACGAAGGCCGCGAAGCGTGGCGCCACCTTGACACCGGTGCCGAGCACGGAGCTCCTTCCGACGCTGGCGACGCCGGTTTGAAGGTACTTCCCCAGCAGCGGCGCGAGGGTGGAGACCGACCCGGCCAGCGCGAGGCCGAGGCCGTCGAGCATCGACTTCTTCCCCAGCGCGACGACCTCGGCGGGGACGTCCTCGGGGCGGGTCTTCAGCACGAACTCGCAGACCTGGCGCGTGACCTCCGGGGAAGGCGCCCCCTCTCCGCGCGGCGCAGCCGCGGCGGGCGGGGGCGCGCCGGCCGCGGCGCCCGGGCTACCCACGGCGGCACCGGCGGCCAGCAGGGAGGACTTGCAGAAGTCGCGGCGGTTCATCGGTGCACCTCCGTACGGTCGGGATGGCGCCTCCTGCGGCGGGGCCGCCTCACCGCCCCGGGGGGGGCGGTGGATAGAGGCGTGACGGGTTCTGGAAGGCGATCCGCTCCCGCAGGGAAGCGGGGAGCGCCTCGAGCAGATGGGCCACGGCCTGCCAGCGCTGCGTGGCCGCCCTCGGCTCGGGGTAGTGCTGGTCCGTCCCTACCACGAAGCGGTCCGGGAACTCGCGCAGGAGCTGGAGCCACGCCGGATCCACCGGGCCGCTCCCGCCGCCGGTGAGCAGCGGGTTCCTGCCGGGGCTCGAGGGATCGACCTTGAGATCCATGTAGAGGTTCGGGTGCGCGATGAGGAGGCGCCGGCACAGGTCGGGCGTGCGCGCGCCGGTGGCGTCCCAGCCGGCGTGGGCCCAGATGATCCGCGCCCGCGGATCGTGCGCCAGCAGCCGCTCGAGGGCCTCGACGTTGGGCCGCAGCTCGCGGACCCCCGACGGCATCGTCACCCCGGCCGGCGGGGGCATCGCACGGGGGACGGCCTCCATGTGCAGGACGATGGGCACGCCGTGGTCGCCGGCGATCTCGGCCAGGAGCAGGAAGAGCGGGTGGTCGGGCGGCGCCGACTGGTAGGGCGTGGCGCCCTGGAAGTGCTCCGCCGCCATCTCCCCGAAGCCGACCGCACCCTCCCGGAGCAGCTGCTCCGCGCGCTGCCGGAAGCGCCGGAGGAGGTCGGGGCCGACGGCGCCGGTCCGCACGGCTTCGTGGATCATCGGGTTCAGCGAGCCACCTCCCCCCAGCGCGCCCAGCTGGCCCGCGTGGCCTCGCACGGCGGAGAGCAGGACCTCGGCCTCGTACCGCTCCCGGTCGTCGCGCGTGAAGGGGGGCGGCATGAAGAGGATCCGGGTGGCGCCCTCGTCCGGCATCCGGCGGAGCGCACCCTGGACCGCCTCCGCCGGGCGGGTCGCGTCGAGGTGGGCGTGGGTGTCGACGAAGCGCGCCGCGCCGGGAGCCGCGCGGGCGGGCCCGACCGCTGCCTCCGCCGCGACGGCGCCTCCGGCCAGCGGCGCCACCGTCAACAGGAGCGCAGCGGCCATCCCGCGCAATGCCGGAGGCGGTCGTGAGAGCACGGTCAGGGCGTGAAGCATAGCGCGCCGTGCGGCCCGTTCCAGCCCCACCCGGAGCCCTGGCCGCCCAGAAGCGCGGGGCCACCTGCTCGCCGCGCTTGACGGCAGCACCCCGCGTTCGTACAAGGCCCTGCCGGTCCGGCGTGGCGCCTCGACCGGGAACCGATCCGGACGAGCCTCGATGGAACCTCCAGCTCCAGCACGTCGCGCTCGCGCCTCGATCCGCGCACACGGGACGGTCCCGGCCCCTGCGGGCCGACGTCCCTGACGCCGCGAGGGGCGGGCCTTCGCACCGAAAGGCGCCTTGCTCCTCCCGCTCCCAGCCAGCGCTCCAGCTGCCACGACGCTCGCCGCGCGACGCCAGGCCGTCCCTCGGCGGCCGCGCCGGCGGCGACCCGTGGCGGCCGTCGCCCTGCTCGGTGCCGGAGCGCTCGCGGCCCTCCTGGGCGAGCCCGCGCTCACGGCGGCCCAGGACGCCGCGCCGGCGTCCGCACCGGGAGAGCAGCCCACCGCGATGGGGCTGCTGGCGGCGCACGGGCTGCACGACCTCCAGGACGAGCGCTGGAACGCCTACGGCCAGTTCACCTACATCTCGAGCTGGAAGCTCCCCTTCCCCGCTCCTTACACCAACCTCGGCGGCAGCAACGGCTCGCTCCTCCCCGGAGCCGAGCGCAGCTTCACCGGGACCGCCACCCTGTACCTGGGGGCACGGCTCTGGACCGGCGCCGAGGCCTACCTCGTGCCCGAGGTGATCGCGGAGCGGCCGCTCTCGAACCTGAAGGGGCTCGGCGCCGCCATCCAGAACTTCGAGCTGCAGAAGGGCGGGGAGGCGACGCCGCAGATCTATCGCTCGCGCGCCTACATCTCGCAGACCTTCGAGCTGGGAGGCGAGCGCACGGCCCGGGAGTCGGCCCCGCTCCAGCTCGGCGGCTCCACGTCCCGCCGCCGGCTCGTCCTGACGGTCGGCAACTTCAGCATCCTCGACTTCTTCGACAAGAACGCCTTCGCGAGCGACCTGCGCCAGGAGTTCTTCAGCCTGGCCTTCATGACCTACGGCGCGTACGACTTCGCCTCGGACGCCCGCGGCTACTCGTGGGGAGGCGTCGCCGAGCTCTACTGGGACGACTGGGTGGTCCGCGCCGCCCGGATCACGGCGCCGCAGCACCCGAACCAGCTCGCGGTCGACTTCGACCTCACGCGCCAGTACGGCGACCAGATCGAGCTCGAGCACGATCACCGCCTCCTGGGCCGGGCAGGCGCCGTCCGGATCCTCGCCTTCCGCAACCGCGAGGACATGGGCCGGTTCAGCGACGCCATCGCGGCCTTCCGGGCGGACCCCGCCAGGAACGCCGCCGCCTGCCAGGGCTTCAACTACGGGTCGCAGAACGCCGGCGCGCCCGACCTCTGCTGGGTGCGGCGCTCGAACGTGAAGGAGGGGATCGGTCTCAGCCTGGAGCAGCACGTGACGGACGACATCGGCATCTTCTTCCGCGGCATGGTCGCCGACGGCCAGACCGAGGTGGACGCCTACACCGCGACCGATCGTTCGCTCTCCTTCGGCGCGCTGGCCCGGGGCGCGTCCTGGTCGCGCCCTTCCGACGTGACGGGCGCCGGCGTCAACCTGGGCTGGATCTCCTCGGCGCACGCCGAGTACCTGCGGCTGGGAGGCGTCGACGGCTTCATCGGCGACGGGACCATCCACCCGGCGGCGGAGACGGTGTTCGAGGTCTTCTACGGCGTGAACGTGGTGCCCGCGGTGTGGGTCTCGGCGGACTACCAGCACATCCTCAACCCGGCGTTCAACGCGGACCGCGGGCCGGTGGACATCTTCGGGCTACGGTTCCATGCCCAGTTCTGAGCGCGGGGCACGGCAGCGCGCCACGCGCCGGCGGCCGGCCGGCGTGCCGTCCGCGACTGCGTGCGCGCTGCTCCTCGCCGCGCTCGCCGCTCCATCGGAGGCCTGGGCGCAGGTCCGGCCGCAGGGGTTCGCGGTCGAGCGAACGTACCCCTCGCCGGCCGGGGCCGG
Source organism: Myxococcales bacterium (assembly GCA_021784995.1). The sequence goes on along the minus strand of JAJYHA010000045.1, from coordinate 1,686 downwards.
CTGGTTCCTCATGGACGATCTCGCCATGGATGGGGGACCCGCGGTCGCGGCGGGACTCTCGGGCGACCAGGCGCACCGCTCGCTCACGGTGTCCCGCCCGGGCGGCGCACCGCCCCTGGCCGTGGTGCAAGACCAAGCGTACGTGTTCTTCAGCCTGGCCGCGACGTACGACCGGTACCGTCTCTCTCTCGACCTGCCCGCCCCCGTCTACGCGGCGGGAACGAGCGGCGCCGTGGGGGCGTACCCCTTCACGGCGCCTGCGCTCGACCTCGGGCGGGCTCCCGACCTCGTCTCCGACCCCCGCATCGGCATCGACGTGCGCCTGGTCGGCGGTGCGCACGATCCCTTCCGCGCGGGCGTGAGCGCGCAGCTCTTCATCCCCTCCGGGGATCGCGCCGACTACGTGACGGACGGGACGTATCGCGCCATGATCCGCGCCCTTCTCGGCGGCGACCTCGGTTCGTTCTCGTACGCCGGGCAGGTGGGCGTCCACGTCCGGCCCCTCGACGACACGCCGGTTCCAGGCGGCCCTCGGGGAAGCGAGCTTCTCTTCGGCGCGGCCGCCGGGCGTGAGGTCGCGCTCGGCGACGCCTGGACGGCGACCGTGGGTCCGGAGATCCAGGGTGCGACCGCATTCCGCGCCTTCCTCGCCGGCGACGCGACCGCGCTCGAGGGTCTTCTCGGCGCACGCTTCGAGCCGACCGGGGATGGGCCACGTGTCCGGTTCAAGCTGGCGGCGGGCGGCGGGTTGCACGCGCAGTTCGGGGCCCCCGAGTGGCGCGCCCTCGTCGGCGTCGAGGTGACCGACAGGTTGTCGGCCCGTGGGGCCGAAACGCCGGCCTTCCTCCCCGACGGGCGCGGCCGGTGATAGAAGTTGCGTGGAGAGGGCCCCGGTGCGCGATATCCTCCCGGTCGCCCTCCGAGAGGCAACGACGCCATGAACATCCGCTACGACCTCGAGCCCACCGCCTCCCGTCGCTCCGAGCCGTTCCGCCCCCGGGAGCCGCTCCCGTTCGGCCAGCTCCGGACCGACCACATGTTCCTCATGGAGTGGCACGACGGCGCCTGGCACGACCCGCGCATCGTCCCCTACCGACCGTTCCAGCTCGATCCGGGCGCGGTGGTGCTCCACTACAGCCAGGAGATCTTCGAGGGCGCCAAGGCCTTCAAGCACGACGACGGCGAGATCTACGCGTTCCGCATCGACAAGAACGCCGCGCGCCTGAACCGCTCGGCACAGGGCATGTGCATGCCCACCATCCCGCCGGAGGCGCAGATCCAGGCCATCCTGGCGCTGCTCGACGTCGAGCGGCTCTGGTTCCCGGAGCAGGAGGGCGCCTCGCTCTACATCCGTCCGTTCATGTTCGGGACGCAGGACTCGCTCGGCGTGAAGCCGTCGAACCGCTACCTCTTCTGCGTCTTCCTCTCGCCGAGCGGCCCCTACTACCCGGCCGGCTTCACGGAGCCGATCAAGCTGCTGGTCACCAAACGCTTCCACCGCGCCGCGCCGGGCGGGACGGGCGCCAGCAAGACGGGCGGGAACTACGCCGCGTCGCTCATGGCCGGGGAGGTCGCGCACGGGCTGGGCGCCTCGCAGGTCCTCTTCCTCGACACGACCGACAGGTACATCGAGGAGGCGGGCGCGATGAACCACTACCACGTCACCCGCGACGGCAAGCTCGTCAT
>JAJYHA010000214.1 GCA_021784995.1 Myxococcales bacterium | reverse complement strand
TTGTCTGCGATGGGGTGCGTCTCGCCCATGCCGAGCGCGGTGATCTGTCCCTCCGCCACGCCGTGCCCGAGCAGGACCCGGCGCACCGCGTCCGCGCGGCGCGTCGAGAGCTCCTCGTTGTAGGCAGCCGCTCCGACCGAGTCGGTGTAGCCCTCGATCCGCACCCGGTCGTCGCGGTACTTCGCCAGGATGGCGCCGATCTTCTCGACCTTCGCGATCGCCTCCGGCTTCAGGACCGCGCTCCCGCTGTCGAAGAGGATGTCGCCGCCCAGGTTCACCAGGAGGCCGTTCTCCGTGCGTCGCGTCTCGGCGACCTGCTGCAGCTCCTTGGCCTGCTTGTCGAGGTAGAGGCCCACCGAGCCGCCCGCCAGCGCGCCGACGCCCGCCCCGATGGCGGCGCCCTCCCACCCACCGATGAGGGCGCCGACGCCGGCCCCCGCGGCGGCGCCGCCGCCCGCTCCGATGGCCGTGCGCTCGCCGGCCGTGGCGCAGCCTGCCAGCAGGAGCACCGCCGTCAGCAACGCCGCGTGAACTCTGTTCGCCATGGGTCCTCCCTCCGATCGCGGAGCCGTCCACCTCCAACACCGACCGTGCGCGCGGGTTTCCCGGCCGGTGCGGAGGGTGTGGGCGGGGCCTCCCGTCCCAGGTTACACCGCCGACAGGCGACGGGGACCGGCGCACCGCGCGGCGGGACATCTCCCACAGGGGGCCGTGCGAAGGGCCCGGAGGCCCGCTAAGAGGGCTGGTCATGCCCAGCGCCATTCGCTTCCACGAGAGGGGTGGTCCCGAGGTCCTGCGCTTCGAGGAGGTCCAGGTCGGCGACCCGGGCCCCGCGCAGGTCCGCGTCCGCCACAAGGCCATCGGGGTGAACTACCTCGACACGTACCACCGCAGCGGGCTCTACCCGCTGCCGCTCCCCAGCGGCCTCGGCACCGAGGCCGCGGGCGTGGTGGAGGCGGTCGGACGCGACGTCCACGACCTGAAGGCCGGCGATCGCGTGGCGTACGTGGGCGGTGCGCCCGGCGCCTACTCCGAGGCGGCCCTCGTCCCGGCCGATCGCATCGTGAAGCTGCCGGACGCCATCGGCGACCGGGAGGCGGCGGCGATGATGCTGAAGGGCCTCACCGTGCAGTACCTCGTCCGGCGCACCTACCGCGTGAAGGCGGGCGAGACGGTGCTCTTCCACGCCGCCGCGGGAGGGGTCGGCCTCATCGCGTGCCAGTGGCTGCGGGCGCTGGGCGTGACGGTGATCGGCACCGCCGGGACGGACGAGAAGGCGGCCCTCGCGCGCGCGCACGGCGCGGAGCACGTGATCGTCTACACCCGCGAGGACTTCCCGGAGCGGGTCCGCCGGATCACGGGCGGCAGGGGCGTACCGGTGGTGTACGACTCGGTCGGCAAGTCCACCTGGCTCGGTTCGCTCGACTGCCTGCAGCCGCTCGGTCTCATGGTGAGCTTCGGCAGCGCCTCGGGCCCGGTGCAGGGCGTCGACCTCGGCATCCTGGCGCAGAAGGGCTCCCTCTACGTCACGCGGCCGACGCTCGCCACCTACACGGCGCGCCGGGAGGACCTGCTGGCCGCCTCCGCGGAACTCTTCGACATGGTCCTCTCCCGCAAGGTGAAGATCGAGATCGGAGGGACCTATCCGCTCGCCCAGGCCGCACAGGCCCACAGGGACCTCGAGGCGCGCCGGACGACGGCGTCGCTCGTGCTGCTCCCCTGACGATCCCCCCGTTCGCCGGGGACTTCGGGGCGATCGACGCGGTGCGTCGCCGCGGCTCGGCCAAGGGCGTCGACATTTCTGCGCGGGTCCGCTAAATATGCGTGGTCGCCACGACCCGTGACGGGCTGGCACCGCTCCGCAAACGTCTGCGGTTTGAACACGTAAGGAAGTGCAGTACATGGCTACTGGTACCGTGAAGTGGTTCAACGACGCGAAGGGCTTCGGCTTCATCACGCAGGACGGTGGTGGTGAGGACGTCTTCTGCCACCACACCGCCATCCAGGCCGAGGGGTTCCGCACCCTGGCCGAGGGGCAGAAGGTCGAGTTCGAGGTGAAGAAGGGGCCCAAGGGCCTTCAGGCCGCGAACGTTCGCGCCATCTAGCGCCGTCTCCACGACGCTCCCCGGGAGCCCGGCCTCGCGAGAGGCCGGGCTCTCGTCGTTTCGGGAGCCGTCCGGCCAGGCGCGCGGGCGCTCCTTCGCGTCCGTCGTGCCCCCGCGGGATCACGAAGAGTGAACAAAGTGGGGCCCTCGCCCCGGCCCCTGGCCGCCCGCGCCGACCGTGCCTACCAAGGAACCAGCACCCACCGCTCGCGGCACCGGCTGCCGGCGCGGGGCGGAGGCGCGGCTCGCGGGAGGCCCCATGGCCAGGAAGAAGAGGATGTCGCGGCGCACCTTCATCCGGACCACCGGCGCGGCGGCGCTGTCGGCGGGCCTGGCCGGGGCGGGGCTCGCGCCCACCTGGGCCCGGGCGCAGCCGAAGACGCTCAAGATCATGCAGTGGAGCCACTTCGTCCCGGCCTACGACGCGTGGTTCGACGGCGTCTTCTGCAAGCGGTGGGGCGAGCGGCACGACACGACGGTGACGGTGGACCACATCGCCATCGGCGAGATCAACGCGCGCGCCGCGGCCGAGGCGTCCGCCCAGCAGGGGCACGACCTCTTCATGTTCCTCTCGCCCCCGGCGGCGTACGAGAAGCAGGCGATCGACCACGCCGAGGTGTACCAGGCCGTGGCGCGGAAGCACGGGAAGCCCATCGAGCTCGCGCACCGCTCGACGTACGACCCGAAGACCCGGAGGTACTTCGCCTTCAGCGACTCCTACGTCCCCGACCCCGGCAACTACCGGCAGGATCTCTGGTCCCGCGTGGGCTACCCGCACGGCCCGAGCACCTGGGACGATCTGCGCAAGGGGGCCCGCGCCATCAAGGACGGGCCGGGCAACCCTTGCGGCCTGGGGCTCTCCCAGGAGCTCGACACGAACATGGCGCTGCGCGGGTTCCTCTGGTGCTTCGGGGCCTCGGTGCAGGACGCCGAGGGCCGCGTGACCATCGACTCGCGCCAGACCGTCGAGGCGCTCGAGTTCATGCGCGCCCTCTACCGGGAGTCGGAGACCCCCGAGGTCTTCACCTGGGACCCCTCCTCCAACAACCGCGGCATCCTGGCCGGGAAGCTCTCCTACGTGCAGAACGCCATCAGCGTGACGCGCACGGCGGAGAAGGAGAACCCGGACATGTCGCGGAAGATCCAGCTCACCGCCGCGCTCCAGGGCCCGGCGCGGCGCGTCGCCTGCGAGCACGTGATGGACTGCTACGTGATCTGGAACTTCGCCCGGAACAAGGAGGGCGCGAAGCAGTTCCTCGTCGACTACGTCGACGGCTTCGCCGACGCCTTCCAGGCGAGCGAGTTCTACAACTTCCCCTGCTTCCCCTCGACGGTCCCCGACCTCCAGCGGCGGATCGCGAACGACCCCAGGGCGTCCCCGCCGGACAAGTACGAGGTCCTGGCCAACGCCCTCGACTGGTCGGTGAACGTGGGGTACCCGGGCTACGCGTCGGCCGCCATCGACGAGGTCTACAACACGTTCCAGATCCCGACCCTGTTCGCCCGGGTGGCGCGCGACGAGCTGAGCCCCCAGGAGGCGGCGCACGCGGCGGGGCGCGAGATCCGCCGCATCTTCGACAAGTGGAAGTGAGCCGGGCCCGCGGGCGAGCGACGCGATGGCGGTCCTGGAGACGCGGAAGCTGACCAAGAGCTACCGGGAGGGGGGTGAGCGCGCGGTGAGCGAGGTCGACCTCGTCACGCGCGAGGGGGAGCTCCTCGTCCTCCTGGGCCCCTCCGGATCGGGCAAGTCCACGCTGCTGCGCATGGTCGCGGGGCTGGAGGAGCCCACCTCCGGCGCCGTCCTGATCGGCGGCCGCGACGTGACCCGCCTCCCCCCCCGCGCCCGCGGGATCGCGATGGTGTTCCAGAGCTACGCGCTCTACCCGCACCTCGACGTCCGGGAGAACATCCGCTTCCCGCTCCGGGCCCAGCGGGTCCCCCGGGCCGCGCACGACGCGAAGATCGCGTGGGCCGCCGGCCTGCTCGGGATCGGGCACCTGCTCGACCGCAGGCCGCGCCAGCTCTCCGGCGGCGAGCGGCAGCGCGTCGCGCTGGCGCGGGCCATCGTGCGCGAGCCCACGCTCTTCCTCCTCGACGAGCCGCTCTCGAACCTGGACGCCAAGCTCCGCGCCAGCGCCCGGGAGGAGCTGGCGGCCTTCCACGGGCGCGTCGGCACCACCACGGTGTACGTGACCCACGACCAGGTCGAGGCGATGGCCCTGGGCGACCGCATCGTGGTCCTGAACCAGGGCGTCGTCCGCCAGATCGGGACGCCGCGGGAGGTGTACGACGAGCCCGCCGACACCTTCGTCGCCACCTTCCTCGGCTCTCCGCCCATGAACCTGCTCGACGACGGCGCCCAGGTGGTGGGATTCCGGCCGGAGGCGTTCGTCCCCGCCGCGCGCGTGGACTCGCCGGCCCTCCGCTTCCGCGTGCGGCTGACGAACCTCGAGTACCTCGGCTCGGAGCGCATCGTGTACGGGAGCGTGGAGGGCGGCCGCTTCGCGGGCGCCAGGGTGGTGTCGCGGCTGCCCGCGCAGGCGCCGGGCACCCACCAGGTCGGCGGCGTCGAGGAGTTCGGTGTCGCGCGCGACCGCCTCACGTCCTTCGACCGGGCCACCACCCGGCGCGCCGCCGCGGCCGAGGCGGGCTCGAGATGAGGCCGGCGACCCGCCTCGGGGTGGCCATGTTCGCCCCTGCGGCGCTCTACGTCGCCGCCCTGGTCGGGCTCCCGCTCGTGCTGGCCTTCCTCTACAGCGTGGGGGACGTGCGGGTCGGGTCGGTGGGCTACCGGTTCGTGGGCCTCGAGAACTTCCGCAGCGTCCTCCAGAGCCCCGCCTTCCGCCGCTCGATCGCCGACTCGTTCGTCTTCACCGTCTCGTCCCAGGTGATCGTGATCGTCTGCGCGAGCGTCCTGGCGCTGGCGCTGCGCGACCGGTTCCGGGGCCGCGGGCTGATCCGCTTCCTGATCCTGCTGCCCTGGGTGGCGCCCATCTCCCTCGGCGCCATCGGCTGGAAGTGGATCCTCGACTCGATCTACAGCGTCATCGACTGGGTGCTGGTCCGCGTCCACCTGGTGAACCCGTTCACCCCGCCCATGTGGCTGGGCGAGCCGCACCTGGCCATGGCCTCGGTGATCCTGGTGCACTCGTGGCGCATGATCCCGTTCTCCACCGTGATCCTCCTGGCCGGCCTCACCTCCATCCCGCGGGACATCCCGGAGGCGGCGGCGGTGGACGGGGCGGGCTTCTGGAGGACGCACCTCGGCGTCACGCTCCCCATGATGGCGCCCATCATCGACGTGGCGGTGCTCTTCGGCGTGATCTTCACCTTCACCGACATGACGGTGGTCTACATCCTCACGCGCGGCGGCCCCTACGACACCACCCAGGTGCTGCCCTCGCTCGCCTTCTTCACCGGCATCCTGGGCTCGGACCTGGCGGAGGGCGCCGCCATCTCGGTCTTCCTGGTGCCCAACTTCTCCATCATTGACATCTGACCAGCATCCTGAGTCCTGTTGATTGTGCATCAGTTCATCGTATTAAATTCATTTGCACATGGTTACAGATTGAGCCACTCT
>JAJYHA010000013.1 GCA_021784995.1 Myxococcales bacterium | reverse complement strand
ACGCGTCCCAGGCCATCGAGCTGACCTTCGGCCCCATCGCCCAGGCCTACGGGACGACCGCCAGCTTCGACACGACCGCGCTCACCTGCGCGAACTTCTGCCACGGCAACGCCACCTGGGGAGGCAGCAGCCACGCGCCGGTCTGGAACCTCGGATCGTCCCAGGCGGCCTGCGGGACCTGCCACGCCATCCCCTCCGCGGCCGGCCAGCACCTCCTGAGCCAGCACTCGGGGATCATCTCGAGCTGCGCCACGTGCCACGGCGCGGGCTACTCCACGACCGGCGTCAACGTGCCGACCCACGTCGACGGCACCAAGACGGTCGTGGTCGGCACCGCCATCACGAGCTGGACGCCCTCGACCGCGACCACGCCCGGCACCTGCACGGCGAGCTGCCACAGCAGCCCGACCGAGGTGCGGACCTGGTGACGACGAGGAGCGCGGCACCGTGCCGCGCCCCGCCGCGCCGGATGGCCGCGGTGCCGCGCGGCCGCTAGAGAGCGGGGCGTGCGCCGTCGCCTCGTCCCGCTCCCGTTCGCGCTGGCCCTCCTCTCCCTCGGCGCCCTCGGCGCCTGCCGTGGAGGGGTGGCGGCGGGACCTGGCGTGCTGCAGCGGACGCCCGACTGGGAGCGCGACAGCCCTCCCAGGCCGCTGCCCGCGCCGCCGCTGGGGATGGAGGTGGACCTGGCGCGCACGCGCGTGAAGCTCACGCCGGAGAAGGTGCGGCTCGGACGCTGGCTCTTCTTCGACCCGCGGCTCTCGAAGGACCACACCATCTCCTGCGCGAGCTGCCACGACCCCCGGCACGCCTTCGCCGACGTGCGGGCGCGGTCGCTCGGCGTGGGCGGCCAGGAGGGGACGCGCAAGGCGCCGCCGGTGGTGAACGTGGCCTTCCAGGTGTCGGAGGTCTTCTTCTGGGACGGCCGCGCGCGGACGCTCGCGGAGCAGGCGGAGGGGCCGTTGACCAACCCCGTCGAGATGGCCAGCACCGCCGGAGCGGTCGTCGCCACCGTCGCCTCGATCCCGGGCTACCGGCGCCTGTTCCGCGAGGTCTACGGCGACGACCGGCTCGACCTCCCGCGCATCACCGACGCCATCGCCGCCTACGAGACGACGCGCCTCTCCGGCGGCTCCGCCTACGACCGCTTCAACGCCGGGGAGGAGGGAGCGCTCTCCGCGGAGGCGCGGCGCGGCCTGGAGCTCTTCTTCGGCCGGGGGCGGTGCAACGCCTGCCACCTCGGCCCGACCTTCAGCGACGCCCGGTTCCACAACGTCGGGATCGGCTACCGGCCGCCGGACGATTGGGTCCGGACCGGGTTCGCGGACCCGGGCCGCCAGGCCATCTCGGGTGACCCCGCCGACACCGGCGCGTTCAAGACGCCCACCCTCCGCGACGTGGCGCGGCACCCGCCCTACCTCCACGACGGCTCCGCGCTCGACCTGACCGACGCCGTCCTGCGGTACGTCCAGGTGCCGCCGAACCCGTGGCTCGATCCCGCCATGGGCGAGGTCCACGTGGACGCGGAGGACGTCGCGCCGCTGGTCGCCTTCCTGGAGGCCCTGGACGGCACGGGGTACGAGGACGTGCCGCCGGCGACCTTCCCGCGGTAGGCGCCGGACGGTGAAGCGCACCCGCGCGAGAGCGCACGGTCGCGAAAACCGCGAAGAAAGCTGTCAGACGTCTCTGGCACTCTCGCGTGCGTGAGACGGTACGTGGTGCTGGATCTGGAGACGGTCCCCGACGAGGAGCTCGTCGCGGCCGTGGACGCCGATCCGGCCCGGCCGTACGCGGACAAGCTGGGGCGGCTCCTGGCGGCGCGCCGGGCCCAGAGCGGCGGCCGCAGCGACTTCCTGCCCCTGCCCTACCACCGCCCGGTGGTGGCCTGCTTCCTGGAGGCGTCGGAGCGGGACGGCGCCCTCGTGGTGGACGACGTCGCCTGCTGGACCGATCGCCGCGGCGGCGAGGAGGCCTTCCTCGCACGGAGCTGGGAGCGGCTCGGCGGGCGAACGCTGGTCACCTTCCACGGCCGCGGGTTCGACCTGCCGGTGCTCGAGCTGCGGTCGCTCAAGCTGGGCCTCTCCGCGCCGTCGTGGTTCTCCGCCGGGCGCCAGGGCGGCGCGGAGGAGCACCACGACCTCTTCGACCTGCTCTCGAACGACGGCGCGGCGTCGAGCGCGCCGCTCGACCTCTACGCCAAGCTGGTCGGGTTGCCGGGCAAGGAGGGCGTGGCGGGCAAGGACGTGGGCGTCCTCTACGCGCAGGGCTCCCTCGACGTCATCGCCGGCTACTGCATGAGCGACGTCGTCCAGACCTGGCTGGTCTACCTGCGGTACCGGCTGCTCGAGGGGTCGCTCACCGCCGGCGGCTACCGGACGAGCCTGGACGCCTGCCGCGAGGAGCTCCCGCGCCTCTTCGCGCACCGCCTCGACCCGGCGGCGGCGGCCTACCTCTCCGGCTTCCTGCAGCGCTGCGCGGGCTTCCTCGACGACGCGCCAGCCCCGCCGCTGCGGCAGGCCCTGTGACGGACCCCGCCGGCCGCCCGCGACCGGGCGGCGGCGGTCCGGAAGCTACGCCGCGCGCCTGGCGCGGCGCTTCCGCTTCACGCTCAGCTTACGCTTGCGCGCGGCGACGGTGCGCTTCGTCCTGGAACGATTCGCGACCTTGCGCTTCGAACGGTTGCCCCTGGGTGTCGGCATCGGGTGCGTCCTCCTGGCGGCGAGTGTAGGCCGGGCGCGCCGCGCGTCCAGTCGGCGTCGCCTCCGATATCGCGTCACTCGAGCCAGTCGCGCTCGCGCAGCTTGCGCGGCAGGTACTCCTCGGTGATGAAGCTGATGCCCCGGCGCGACAGCGCCTCCAGCTCGAACTTCACCCCCGAGCGCACCATCTCGGAGATCTCGCGCTGCCACTGCTTGGCCTGGAACCAGGGGTAGGCCAGCATCTGCTTCGCCCGCGCCTCGTCGCCCTCGTCCATCTTGATGGCCACGTTGGCGGGCAGCCGGTACTTGTCCTTGTCGAAGGAGCTGAGGCCGACGAAGCGGGCGTCGGGCACGGCCATCCGCATCGACTCGAAGGCCAGGTTGATCGAGCCCTGCTTCATCACGGAGTAGATGTAGAAGCCCCACGGATCGTTGTCGACCAGCACGTAGACGGGCAGCTTCAGCTCGGCGTGGAGCCGCTGCACGAGCCGCCGCACGCCGCGGGGCGGCTGGCCTCCCCCCTGCAGGATGACGCAGCGCTCGCGCTTCCAGAACCGGTCCTCGTTGAAGCGGGTCCAGACGGCGTCCTTCTCGATGAGGAGGACGTAACGCGCCTCGTGCCGCACGAACTCGATGACGTTCGACTCCACGATGGACGGGACCGCCCACCCCCCGGAGCCCATCCGGCGCAGGTCGATCGTGTCGCCCGAGTCGCGGATGGTGATGGGGCCCACCATGGAGCCCTTGCGCGAGGCGAAGAGGTGCAGCTCCTCCCGCAGCGCGTCCAGCGCCACCTCGATGTCCTCGATGATGGGGTCGGACTCGTCCTGCTCCTCGAAGGTGTTCTGCCGCGTCTCGCCGATGGTGTGCTTCGTGATGTAGTAGAGGTCGCGGATGCTGGTGGTCTTCCCCGACTCCACCAGCTCCTTGCAGGCGTCGGAGACGAGGAAGGTCTGCATGAACTTCTTCGCCATCGCGACGTTGAAGAAGTGGCGCCGCTGCCGCTGGCCGCCCAGCTCCACCAGCCGCCGCCTGGCGTTGAACTTCACGTTGGCGAGCGAGCGGACCGGGATCTCCACGAAGGGGTTCTGGCCGCCCTTCACCGACCGCAGCACCGCCTCGGCGAGCCGCTCGATCTTCTCCGCCGTCCTCTTCGACACCGCGTCGAGCCTGGCCATGGCTACTCCCCCTCCTCCGCCTCCGGCCTGCGCGGCCGACGCGTCACCCGCTCGCTCGCCTCCTCCAGCGCGCGGTCCTGCTCCTCCAGGTCGGCCTCGGTCACCTTCTCGGCCACGCGCAGGAAGTCGCGCCGGATCGCGTCCTGGCTGCGGCCCGTGATGCGGTGGAGCGCCTGCGCCACCTCCTCGATGTAGAGCTCGAAGATGCTGCGCCGCTGCGCCTGGTAGTCGGCGTGCTGCCGCTTGCGGATGTGCGTGGCGAGCTTGCGCCCGCACTCCTGCGCCGCGAGCTGGATCTCGCGGATGATCTCCGGGTAGTGCGCCACCGCCTCCTTCGACTCGCTGGTGAACGGCACCCAGACCGACGCGATGTGCACGAGGAGCGCCATCGGGCCGACCGGCAGCGAGCCCCTGGGCTGCGAGAGCAGGTAGTTGCGCCAGTCGGTCCGCACCACCGCCTCGGTGATGCCGCAGGCGCCGCGCTGGAAGAGCAGCGGCACGCGGTTGGCGAAGCGGAACAGCTCGACCGGCCTGTCCGCCGGCCACGATCCGCCGTAGGCGAGCCCCACCTCCACCTGGAACGGGTTGCCGCGGTAGACCCTGGGCGGCCGCGTCACCGTGGCGATGAAGTAGTTGTGCCCCTTGATCTTCTCGACGCCCTCCTCCGGCGGCGCGTCGGGCACCACCGGGGCCTCGGCCCGGGCGGCCTTCTGCCGCGCGGAGGCGCGCCGCTTCCCCGCCTGGTCGAGATCGAGCTGCGTCTCCTCCTCGGGCCCCTCGCTCTCGATGACGTTCAGGAAGCTGACCAGCCCCCGCCGCATCAGCTGGTCGCCGATGGGCGAGAGGCAGTTGATGGGGGGCGCCATGATCTTGGTGGCGCCGATGGCCTGGTGCAGGCGCTCCGCCACGTCGCGGTCCTCGGCGATCGTGCGCGGCCGCACGCGGCCCTTGAAGGCGGCGCGGCGCAGGATCTCGTCGGCCACCGCGGGCGAGACGCGCGAGAAGGCGGACTGGAGGAAGCCCTTCACGTCGTGGCTCTTCGACTCGGCCGCCATGAGCATCAGCGCGCCCAGCTCGACGCCGTGGGGGTGGGGCCGGATCTCGAGCGCCTCCTTGGGCAGGTCGCCGGTGGCGCGGGGGAAGGTGAGCGGCGCCTGCTTCGGCCGCACGTAGCGCAGCGTCGCGTGCGGGTTCGCGAGCGCCGTGTGCTCGACGTAGCGGTTGACGAAGCGCTGTCCCTGCTGCCAGCTGGCGACGATCTCCAGCTCGACGCGCGTGCCGTGCTCCTGGTGCCAGTCGGCCAGCTCGTCGTCGCGCGTGACGACCGGGTCGTTCTTGCGCGTGTCGATCTGGATCTCGAACAGGTGCGCCGGCTTCGTCCGTCCGGTCCGGCTCGTCACGCGGATGGGGCTGCCGGTGGTGAGCTGGCCGTACATGGCGGCCGCGCTGATCCCGATGCCCTGCTGGCCGCGCGACTGCTTGAGGCGGTGGAACTTCGAGCCGTAGAGGAGCTTCCCGAAGATCTTCGGCGCCTGCGCCTTCACGATGCCCGGGCCGTTGTCCTCCACCATCACCACGAACCGCCCCTCGCCCCTGGTCAGGTCGCCGTCGCGCGCCCGCTCCCACGCGAGGTCGCGCACCTCGACCGTGATCTCGGGGAGGATCCCCGCCTCCTCGCAGGCGTCGAGCGAGTTGTCGACCGCCTCCTTGATGGTCGTGAGCAGCGCCTTCGACGGGTTGTCGAAGCCGAGCAGGTGGCGGTTCTTGGTGAAGAACTCGGAGATCGAGATCTCGCGCTGCCGCTGCGCCATCTGCT
>JAJYHA010000445.1 GCA_021784995.1 Myxococcales bacterium | reverse complement strand
ACGGATGCGCGCAGCACCAGGTCGCCGCGCTGGGCCTGCAGGGAAGCGCGCGCAGGCTCGGTTCACGCACCGTCCCGCAGTATCTCGTCCTGGTTGGCGGCGCCGTCCATGACGGGACGGCGCGATTCGGGAGGGTGGCGGCCAGGATCCCGGCGAGGAGGACGCCTGAAGCCGTCGAGCGCCTGGTGGCGCTGTGGAGAGGGGAGCGCGCCGCAGGCGAGGATGCGAGCAGCTTCTTCGCGAGGGCGTTCGAGCGTGTTCGGGAGTCGATCGCGGATCTCGGTGATCTCTCGGCCGAGGCCCTGCGGGCCGAGGACTTCGTCGAGCCGGGCGCCACGGAGGAGTTCCGCCCCGATCGGCCGGCGGGCGAGCGCGCCGCTCGCGCTTGACGGCGCCGGGCGGCCGTGCCTCCTCGCGCGGGGACGGCTCGCCCGGGTGTGACGGGCCGTGGCGTCACGGTGTCACGCTCCGGGCCACACCCCGCTCCCCGGGGCCTCCGGAAGCCCGCGGTTTCAGGCGGGTCGTCTCCACCGCGGAGGGCTGGCGCGATGGCAGGCGCGATGCAGAGGATCCGGGCGAGACCGCTGGTGCACTCGGGCACCCGGGAGCAGAGGAGCAGTCACATGGTTCACCATCCAATCGCGTCGCGTGTCGTCGCCGTAGCCTTGATGCTCATCCCCGCCGTCGCGCTGGCCGGAGGCGACGCGGACGCACACCCGTCGAAGCAGCCGGCCGCCTGCAGCTGCATGGAGAAGGCGCCGCACGTCGCGCGCAAGGTCGTGGCGGCTCCGCCCGCCACCACCCCGGAGGACGTGCAGCGCATCTGGTCGAGCCCGTGACGGGGCTCGAGGAGGGACGGCGTCCTTTCGTCTTGCCGCGGGCGCCGAGCGCGTGCCTAACTTGGCCGCGTGATGCCCTCCTCCGGGGAGAGCGCCCGCGCGCCGTGGGGCCGGCTGGGCGAGGACGACCTGCACCTCTTCAACGAGGGGACGCTCCGGCGCGCCTACCGGCACCTGGGCGCGCACCTCGCCGAGCGGGGCGGCGCCCGCGGCGTCTCCTTCGCCGTCTGGGCGCCCAACGCGGAGGGCGTCTCCGTGGTCGGCGACTTCAACGGCTGGCGCGAGGGCGCGAACGCCCTGCGGCCGATGGGGACGAGCGGGATCTGGCAGGGCTTCGTCCCGGGGCCGGGGCAGGGCGCGATCTACAAGTACCGGATCCGGTCGCGGCTCCACGGCTTCGTGGTGGACAAGGCCGACCCCTTCGCCTTCCGGGCCGAGACGCCGCCCCGCACCGCCTCGATCGTCTGGGACCTCGCCTACCGCTGGGGCGACGAGCGCTGGATGCGGGAGCGGGGTGCGCGCCAGACGCTCGCCAGCCCCATCTCGATCTACGAGGTGCACCTAGGCTCGTGGCGCCGCGTCCCGGAGGAGGGGAACCGCCCGCTCACCTACCGCGAGCTGGCGCCGCGGCTCGCCGATCACGCCGCCGACATGGGCTTCACGCACGTGGAGCTGCTGCCGGTGATGGAGCACCCGTTCTACGGCTCGTGGGGCTACCAGACGACCGGCTACTTCGCGGCGACGAGCCGCTACGGGACGCCGCAGGACCTGATGTTCCTCGTCGACACGCTCCACCAGCGCGGGATCGGCGTCCTCCTCGACTGGGTGCCGTCCCACTTCCCCACCGACGAGCACGGGCTCGCCTACTTCGATGGGACGCACCTCTACGAGCACGCCGACCGGCGCCGCGGCCACCACCCGGACTGGGACAGCTTCATCTTCAACTACGGCCGGCACGAGGTGCGCAGCTTCCTGATCAGCAGCGCGCTCTTCTGGCTCGACGCCTACCACGCGGACGGGCTGCGCGTGGACGCCGTCGCCTCCATGCTCTACCTCGACTACTCGCGCAGGCCGGGCGAGTGGATCCCCAACCCGCACGGCGGGCGGGAGAACCTGGAGGCGGTCGAGTTCCTGCGCCGGCTCAACGCCGACGTCTACGCCGAGTACCCCGACGTGCAGACGCACGCCGAGGAGTCCACCTCCTGGCCGATGGTGTCGCGTCCGGCCTACGTGGGCGGGCTGGGCTTCGGGCTCAAGTGGGATCTGGGGTGGATGAACGACACCCTGCGCCACCTCCGGCGCGATCCCGTCCACCGCCGCCACCACCACGGCGAGCTGACCTTCCGGACCCTCTACGCCGGCAGCGAGAACTTCGTGCTGCCGCTCTCCCACGACGAGGTGGTGCACGGCAAGGGATCGCTCCTGGCCCGCATGCCCGGGGACGACCGGCAGCGCTTCGCCGGGCTGCGCCTGCTCCTCGCCTGGCAGCTCGCGCAGCCGGGGAAGAAGCTGCTCTTCATGGGCGCCGAGCTGGCCCAGGAGGCGGAGTGGAACCACGAGCGCAGCCTCGACTGGCACCTCCTGGCCGATCCGCGCCACGCGGGCGTGCAGGCGTGGGTGCGCGACCTCAACCGCGCGCTGCGCGAGCACCCGGCGCTGCACGTGCGCGACTGCGAGCCCGGCGGCTTCGAGTGGATCGACTGCGGCGACACCGAGAACGGCGTGCTCTCGGTGCTGCGGCAGGGGTGGGAGGGCCACCCCCCGGTGGTGATCGTGTTGAACTTCACCCCCGTGCCGCGCACGGGCTACGGCGTCGGCCTGCCGCGCGCCGGGCCCTGGCGCGAGCTCCTGAACGGCGACGCGGTGGTCTACGGCGGCGAGGGGTGGGGGAACCTGGGGCGCGTGGAGGCGTCCGGCGGGCCGCTGCACGGCCGGCCGGCCTCGGCGCGGCTCACGCTGCCGCCGCTGGCCGCCCTCTTCCTGACGCCGGGGCCCTGAAGGCGTCCGTGCGGCGCGGCGCCGCCCACGCGGCGGCGTGCGAGGAGGACGGCGCGGCGGTAGATGGGACGTCATGCTCCGGGGAAGCTGCCTGTGCGGCGCGGTGCGGTACGAGATCGAGGGCGCGCTCGGCCCCATCGTCTGCTGCCACTGCTCGATGTGCCGGAAGGCGCAGGGCAGCGCCTTCGCCACCAACGCGCCGGTGGAGGCGGCCCGCTTCCGGCTGGTGGAGGGGCGGGAGTCGCTGCGCGAGTACCGCTCCTCCCCGGAGAAGGTGCGAGCCTTCTGCTCGCGCTGCGGCTCGCCCATCTTCAGCCGGCACGACGCGCGTCCGGAGGTGGTCCGGGTGCGGATCGGCACGCTCGACACCCCGATCGCCGCGCGCCCCACGGCCCACATCCACGTGGCGTCGAAGGCGGAGTGGTACGACATCCTGGACGGCAGGCCGCAGCACGCGGAGGTCGAGCCCGGGCGCCGGACGCGGTAAAGAGGAGGGCTCATGCCCGCCCTCTCCGGCTCCCCGGGTGCCCTCCGGCACCTGCGCGTCCTCGACCTCAGCCGCGTCCTCGCAGGCCCCTGGGCCGGCCAGCTCCTGGCCGACCTCGGCGCCGACGTGATCAAGGTGGAGCGGCCGGTGTGCGGCGACGACACGCGCGCCTGGGGGCCGCCCTACCTGCGCGACGCGGCGGGCCGCGACACGGGCGAGTCGGCCTACTTCCTGAGCGCCAACCGCGGGAAGCGGTCGGTGACGGTGGACCTGTCTCGGGCCGAGGGGCAGGCGATCGTGCGTGCCCTGGCGGAGCGCTCCGACGTCCTGCTGGAGAACTACAAGGCGGGCGCGCTGGCGCGCTGGGGGCTCGGGTACCAGGATCTGGCGGCGCTGAACCCTCGCCTCGTCTATTGCTCCATCACCGGGTTCGGCCAGAGCGGTCCCTACCGGGACCGCGCCGGCTACGACTTCCTGGTCCAGGGCATGGGCGGCCTGATGAGCATCACGGGAGAGCCGGACGGTGCGCCCGGCGGCGGCCCGATGAAGGTGGGCGTCGCCATCACCGACGTGCTCACGGGCATGTACGCAGCCGTGGCGGTGCTGGCCGCGCTGGCCCACCGCGACCGGACCGGCCGCGGGCAGCACGTGGACCTGGCCCTGCTCGACGTGCAGGTCGCCACGCTCGCCAACCAGGCCGAGAACTACCTCGTCACCGGCCACCCGCCCGCGCGGCTGGGCAACGCCCACCCGAGCATCGTGCCGTACCAGGCCTTCGCCACCGAGGACGGCCACATCGTGCTCGCGATCGGGAACGACGGCCAGTTCGCCCGCTTCTGCGAGGCGGCCGGCCGGCCGGAGCTGGCCGCCGACCCCCGCTTCGCCGCCAACGCCGGGCGCGTCCGGAACCGCCGCGTGCTCGTCCCCATCCTGGCGGCGCTGGTGGCAGGACGCACGCGCCAGGAGTGGATCGGCGTGCTCGAGGCGGCGGGCGTGCCCTGCGGCCCGATCAACGACCTGGCGGCGGTCTTCGACGATCCCCAGGTGCGCCACCGCGGGATGCGGGTGGAGGCGCCGCACCCGCTCGCGGGGACGGTGCCCATGGTCGGCTCCCCCCTTCGCCTCTCCGGCACGCCGGTCCGCGCACCGTCGGCCCCACCCCTGCTCGGCGAGCACACGCGCGAGGTGCTCACCGGCCTCCTCGCCCTGCGCGACGAGGAGGTGGAGGCGCTCCGCGCGAAAGGAGTCGTCTGATGCCCTCCCTGCGCACCCTCGTGCGGTGGATCCTCGCGGCCACGCTGCTGGCGGGCGCGTGCGCGCACGCGCCGCCCGTCACCGGGAGCCGCGACCCGAGCGCGCCCCTCGACCCCGACTACCCCGACGTGAACTGCAGCCTCTACAACACGGTCGACTGCAGGCCCGGCGGGACGATGTAGCGCGCGCTGCCGTGCGGGGCGCCCGGCGTCCGCGCGGTGACGCGGCCGGCGCCGTCAGCCGCCGAGCCCGGGCATGGCGAAGCCGCGCTGCCGGAGCCCCTCGGCGAGCTCTGCCGCGCGGTCCGGCGCGAGCTCGACCAGCGGCGGGCGCACCGTGCGCCACGCGGGATCGCGCGTGGCGTGGCTGACGGCGTGCTTCAGGGCCGGGATGGCCGGGTGCTGCTCGATCAGGCTCCGGAAGGCGTTCAGCTCCTCCTGCGCCGCGTCCGCCCCCGGCTCCTGCCAGGTGCGGTAGAGCCGCGCGATGGGGCCCGGGCGGACGTTGGCGGTGGCGGTGATGCACCCCGCGCCGCCGGCCCGCAGGTCGGGCAGCAGGAAGCGCTCGCTCCCGGCGAAGACGTCGAAGCCGGCGCCCGCGAAGGCGCGCAGCATGGCCTCCGTGTTGGACCAGTCGCCCGAGCTGTCCTTCATCCCGGCCACCGCGCGCGGGTAGGCGGCGAGGAGCCGCTCCACCAGGCGCGCCGTGAGGGCGACCTGCGCCACGGGCGGGATGTGGTAGAGGTACACCCTCAGTCGAGGATCGCCGACGCGCTCGATCACCTCGGCGAAGGCGCGGAAGAGCCCCTCCTCGCTCACCGCCTTGTAGTAGAAGGGCGGCAGCATGAGCACCCCGCCGCAGCCGGCCCGGACGGCGGCGCGCGTGAGCCGGACGGTGTCGGTCAGCGCGCAGCAGCCCGTGCCCGGCATGAGGAGGGCCGGATCGATCCCGCTCGTCACCAGGTGCTCGAGGAGCCGCTCGCGCTCCTCCGCCGAGAGCGAGTTGGCCTCGCTGGTGGTGCCGAAGGGCGCCAGCCCCGTGCAGCCGTTCGCGAGGAGCCAGCGACAGAGCGAGACCAGGCGCTCCTCGTCCGGCGCCAGGTCGGCCCGGAACGGCGTGAGGACGGGCGCGAGCACGCCCTCGAAGCGAC
>JAJYHA010000018.1 GCA_021784995.1 Myxococcales bacterium | reverse complement strand
AGGCGGCAGCAGCGCGAGCCCCGGATCGCCGGGCGCGCCCGCCCGGGCGGCCAGCGCCAGGACCCGGTCGACGAAGGGGAGGCGGCGGTCGAGCGCCAGGCGTTCGCCGCAGAGCGGCGCATACCCGATGCGGCGCGGGGCGCCGGAGCCGGCCGCCAGGAGCCCGCTCCGGGGTGACGGATGCGAGACCAGCGCCAGGTCGGCCCTCCAGGCGCGGAGGCGCTTCGCCATCCGCCACAGGCCGCGCGCGCCCCGATCGCCGCCGCGCTTGTCGTAGACGAAGACGTCGTCGCAGCCCGGCAGCAGGCGCGCCACGGCCTCCCCTCGCGGCGCGACGCAGACGGCCACGCGCCCGCCGGGCCAGCGCGCCTTGAGCGCGCGCACGGCCGGCCCGAGGAAGACCGTGTCGCCCAGGTACCCCGGGTGGAGCACCAGCGCCCGCGTCCCGTCCGCTCCGGGCCTCCCCTCGCCGGCCGGCCGGCCGCCCTCCGTCGGCACGCGCGCTCCTCGCCTCAGGGAAGCGGCTTGGCCTCGTCGACCAGCATGACCGGGATCCCGTCGCGGATGGCGTAGGCGACGCGGCAGCGCAGGCAGTGGATCTCGCCCCGCTCCTCGTGGAACTGGAGCTCCCCCTTGCACCGGGGACAGGCGAGGATCTCCTTCAGCTCGGGCGCGAGCGGCATGGGCCCTCCTCTCGTCTCGACGCGGCGCCGGCCGCCTCGCCGGGATCCTCGCCGCGGAGCGGACGCCGCCGCTCGCCGCGACGGCCGGCAGGCGCGGCCGCTTCGCGCAGATTCATACCACGGCGATGCGCCGGCGGCCCGGGTTCGCGCGGCGCGGCGTCACGGCGCCGCCGGCGGCAGGTCCAGGATCCGCAGGAGGAAGCGCTCCACCGCCTCCCCCCGCGCATCCTCGCGGTAGAGGGCCTGCATCCGCTCGCGCGCGGCCACGCCCATGGCGCGCGCCCTCGCCGGCTCCCCCAGCAGCTCGCGCAGCGCCGCGGCCAGCCCTCCGACGTCCCCGACCGGCACCCGGAGCCCGGTTCGCCCCTGGACGATCGCCTCCGCGGGCGCGCCGAAATCGTAGGCCACACCGGGGCGCCCGCAGGCCATGGCCTCCAGCAGCGCGCGGCAGGTCCCGTCGTTCCCCTCGGCGAGCAGCACCTTGACGTCCAGGGTGCGGTAGGCCGCGGCCAGCTCCGGGCCGGTGCGGTACCCCGCGAGGAGGACGCGCCCCTCCAGGCCGAGCCGCCGCACCTGCGCCGCGACCGCGTCGAGCCCCTCCCCGCGTCCCACCACCAGCAGGCGCGCCTCGGGCAGGCCGCCGGCGACGACCCGGAAGGCCTCCACCAGCTCGGCGTGGCGCCGGTCCGGCTTCACCCGCGCGACGATGCCCGCCACCGGCTGGCCGGGCGCGATCCCCAGGGCCGCGCGCAGGTCCGGCCCCTCCGGGCGGTAGGCCTCGCAGTCGACCGCCCCTCGCGTGGCGAGGACCCGCTCGGGCGGCACGCGGAAGCGCTCCACCAGCAGGCGGGCGTGCGCGTCGCAGACGGCCACCAGCCCGTCCGTCCGGCGGTGCGCCACCCCCTGGAGCAGCCGTCCGCGGAGCGACCGTGACGAGTGGACGGTGCGCACCACGCGCGGGCGCTCACCGCGCCGGCGGAGGCCCACCAGGGCCGCGGCGTGGTCGTTGGAGAAGTGCGCGTGGACGACGTCGAACCCCGGACCGATCCGGCGCAGCCGCCGGGCGTCGGCCCGCAGCGGCGGGGGCAGGCCGCGCGTGGTCAGGGCCAGGTCGGTCCGGACCGCGAACCCCAGGGCCACGAGGCGCTGGCGGAGATCGCCCGGGCGTCGCGAGTCGACGGCCACCTCCACCTCGTGGCCGCGCGCGCGCAGCTGCGTCGCGACCGACGCCATCGGCTCGGCGGGGCCGGTCCAGGCGGGCGAGGAGAGCAGCTCCAGGATCCTCACGGGAGCAGCTCGTAGTTGCGGTACTCGCCGACCCGGATCCCGGTGGCCGCCTCGACGAGGTCGAGCAGATCCTCCCGGACGTGACCCCTGCGGATCCGGCGCGGGCGCGGCTCGAAGGCCCAGTCCTCCCGCGCCACGCGCGCCCGCATCGGGCCGGGGTGCGTCCCCTCGAAGCGGCGCACCTTCTCGCCGGGATCGTAGCGGAACCCGCGCGCCAGCTCGCGCGCGCGCCCGGCGTCGCCGTGGTAGAGGCGCGCCAGCTCGGCCACCTTGACCGCCTGCGCCTCCGGCGGACGGACCCACCCGTAGTGGAACACGCGGGCCCCGCTCGCCACGACCCGCGGCTTGCGGGCGCCCTCGCCCGGCCCCACGCGGAAGCCCTGCGCGTCGCGCCAGGAGCGCACGCCGGCGCGGTTCCGCACCGCGCGCACCTCCCTGCGGTACCACCGCCGCGACATGCCCACCGTGTGGAAGGAGCCGTAGAAGTGGACGTAGTCGAAGAGGAGCCCCTCCACGCGCGCGTCGGCGGCGAGCCGCTCCAGCGCGGCGCGGATGCGAGGGTGATCGTCCTCGTGGAGCGCCTCGTCCGCCTGCAGGTAGATGCAGGCGTCCCCGCTGCAGCGCGCCAGCGCGAGGTCCGTCTGCTGGGCCAGCACGCGCCCGCGCTCCACCTGCGCGTCGTCCCATCGCGTCTCGAACAGGACCAGGCGAGGATCCCCGATGCCCCGGATCAGGTCGAGGGTCCCGTCGCGCGAGACCCCCACGTTCACGACCAGCTCGTCCACGAGCGGGAGCAGCGAGCGGATCGACTCCACGGCCGGGTAGCCGAGCCGGACGGCGTCGCGGACGAAGGTGAACCCGGAGACGCGCATCGCGGCCGCGCTCACCGCCGCAGCGCCGCCAGCGCGTCGATGATCGCGCTGGTCGAGTGGTCCTTGGGGTCGCCCGCCACCGCGACCCGCCCGCCGTGACGCGCCACCTCCTCCCGCTCCGGGATGGTGTCGGGCGTGTAGTCCGTCCCCTTCACCTGCACGTCCGGCCGGAGGGCGCGGATCACGCCCACCACGTCGGGGTCGTCGAAGAGGACCACGTGGTCCACACAGGCCAGCGCGGCCACGATCTCGGCCCGCTCCGCGGCGGGCACCACCGGGCGCCCCGGCCCCTTCCCGAGCCGCCGGGCGGAGGCGTCGCCGTTCACGGCCACGACCAGCACGTCGGCGAGCGCCCGGGCCCCCTGCAGGTACCGCAGGTGGCCCACGTGGAAGAGGTCGAAGACCCCGTTGGCGAGCGCCAGCGTGCGGCCGGCGGCGGTCGCCTCGGCCCGCAGCCGCGGGAGATCCTCGAGGCGCAGGATCCGGTCCATCACCCCTTCGCGATCTCCGCCGCCAGCTCGGCGCGCGAGACGGTGGCGGTCCCCGCCTTCTGCACCACGAGCGCCCCCGCCACGTTGGCGATGCACGCCGCCGCGCCGGGGTCGGCGCCCGCGGCGATGGCCGCGCTGTAGGAGGCCGCCACGGTGTCGCCCGCGCCGGTCACGTCCACCGCGTCGAGCCCGCCGTGGGGAGGGAGGTGCGCGGGCGGTTCGCCCCTGCGGAAGAGCGACATGCCGTGGCGCCCGCGGGTGACCAGGATCTGGTCGCACGCGAGCCGCCGCAGGAGCGCGCGCGCCGCGCGGTCGAGGCCGCCGGGCGCCTCGAGCGAGAGCCCGGTGGCCGCCTCCAGCTCGGGCTCGTTCGGCTTCACCATGGTGACGCCCGTGTACTCCGACAGCCGGTACCGCGAGTCCACGCACACCGGGACGCCGCCGCGCCGGAGCGCGCGCAGCGCCTCCAGCGCCGCCGGCCCGAGCGCACCCGAGCCGTAGTCGCTCACCAGGACGGCCCGGGCCCCGCGGCCTGCACCGACCAGATCGCGGACGACGCGGGACGCGGCGCGGGGCGGCAGGGGCTCCCCCGGCGCGCGATCCACGCGCAGCATCTGCTGGCGGCGCGTGGAGCGCCCGCCCGCCAGGATGCGCGTCTTCGACTCGGTCCGCCGGCCGCGCACGCGCTGGATCCCGGAGACGTCCACCCGGGCGGCGCCCAGCAGCTCCAGGAGCGTCTCCCCCAGCGCGTCGTCGCCCACGGCGCCCACCGCGCGCACCGCGACGCCCAGGGCCGCCAGGTTGCTGGCCGCGTTGCCGGCCCCGCCGGGCTTCAGCTCGCAGCGCTCGTAGCGGACGATGAGGACGGGCGCCTCGCGGCTGATGCGATCCGTCTCGCCGTAGACGTACTCGTCGACCATGAAGTCGCCGGCCACCACCACCTCGGCGGCCGGGAACCGGTCCAGCCAGGAGGCGAGGTCGCTCGTGCCGTTCAGGGCGGCGGGGCGGCGCATGGGCGCGTTCCTACCGCGCCGGGGAGGGTCGGTCAACGCGCCGGCGCCGCGGGGCCACCCGGCCCGGCGCCCGCGCGCGCGTCCCGGGACGCGGGCGGGGGTCGCGTCTTCCAGCGGCGGTGCAGCCAGTACCACTGGTCGGGGTGGCGCCGCACCTGCCGCTCGAGCCGGTCGTTGAGGTCCTGCATGAACGCGAGGACGTCCCGCCGCCGGTCCCCGGTGGCGGGGACCTCGAGCGGCCCCTCGATGAGGACGGTGTGGCGCCCGTCCGGCCGCGGGACGGCGGTGACGAAGAGCACCGCCGCGCCCGTCCGCAGGGCCAGGAGCGCCGGCGTCGGCGAGGTGGCGGCCGGGACGCCGAAGAAGGTCGGGAAGACGGCGCTGCGCCGCGGCTGGTTCTGGTCGATGACGTACCCGAGCACTCGCCCGCCCGCGAGGGCCCGGCGCGCCGCCGCCAGGGTCTCCCCGCGGCGGACCACCAGGTCCTCCACGCCGGCCCGCGCGCGCGCCCGGCGCCAGAGCGCGTTCACGATGGAGTCGCCCATGCGCCGGGTGATCATGGTGATGGGGACGCCGCGCAGCGTGTGGGCCGCCGCCAGCACCTCGAAGTTCCCCAGGTGGCCCGTGCACGCGATGACTCCCTTCCCCCTCGCGCGCGCCGCCTCGTAGCGCTCCCACCCCTCGTAGACGAAGAGGCGGGAGAGCTCCGCGGCCGGGAGGCGCGGGAGGAGGAGGAACTCCGGCGCCATCCGGGCCACGTTGCGGTAGGTCGCCCGCGCGATGGCGCGCCGCTCGGCGTCGGTCCGCTCGGGGAAGGCGCGCCGCAGGTTCTCCAGCACCACGCGCCGGCGGATCCGCAGCGCCCACGCGACGCGCCCGAGCGCGCCGGCGAGGGCCAGGAGCAGCCTGCGGACGGGAGACGGCCTCACGGCGTCCGGCGTCACGGCCTCACCTCCGCGCGCCGGGCGTCGCCCCGCGCCAGCGCGTCCTCCAGGAGCGCGTCGAGGACGTCGCCGCCGGCCAGGATCTCCGCGTCGACGCGCACCACGTGCCAGAGCGGGTCGGCCGCGACCGCGGCCGGCAGCCGCACGGCGTCCTTCTCGGTGGTGGCGATGGCCTCGCAGCGGGCCGCGCGGGCGGCCCGGAGGAGGGCCTCGAGCTCGGTGGGGGTGAAGCGGTGGTGGTCGCGGAAGAGGCGCTCCTCCACGGCGCGCGCGCCGAGCCCGGCGACCGTGGCGCGGAACCCGTCGGGGCGGGCGAGCGCGCAGGCGAGCAGGACCCGGCGGCCGGCCAGCGCGCCGGGCCCCAGCGAGCGCGCCAGCGTGCCGTCGAGGACGTCGCGGACGGCGTGCCGCGAGACCACGGCGGCGCGGCCGGTGGCC
>JAJYHA010000257.1 GCA_021784995.1 Myxococcales bacterium | reverse complement strand
GTTCACGACCGCGGGGCGGATGGCCTGCTCGCCCCGCCAGTTGGTGGCGTCGACGTCGGGGTTGTCGAGGAAGGTGAAGAGGGCGTCGGCTTCGTTCACCAGGTGCTTGATCAGGCGGCGGTTGGCGTCGTGGGGGTGGGCGGCTTCGGCCAGCAGTCCGATCCGTTCGGCCAGATCGTCGGCCACGGCCCTGCGCTTGCGCGTGGACAGCTCCCGGGCGTCGAGGGCGGCGAGCAGGATCTCCTTCACCTGACGGGGTGTGCCCCTCGCCCAGTCCGGCAGGTCGGTCTCCATCTCGATGCACCGGCGGAGCAGGTGGGCGATGCAGGTCTGGTGGGAAGCGTGCTCGTAGCTGCGGTAGACGACCCAGCCGTCACGCACCAACGTGCCGTCGTAGTCCTCTGCGAGGAGCACGGTGGCCGCCTCGAAGCCCCGCCCCTCGGCCACGTTGTAGGCCGTCGCCTCCTTCGAGGTCGCCGTCCACAGCCAGGTACCCTCGCCACCGACCCGCCAGCCGGTCTCGTCCATCACCACCATCGCTGCGCCGTTCAGCTTCTTCACGATCGCCTGCTGGACCGGGACGAGGTCGGTGCTCGTTGCCTGGGCACCAGAAGACAGCGCACCGGCGGTGACGGGCACCCCGAGCTGGGAGAGCACCTGGGCGGTCTTGGCGAAACTCAGGCCGAGCGCGTAGTGCAGCCAGGTGGCAAGACCTCTGGCACGGGGGCCGAGCTGGCTGGCAGCAGCCCCGAGGGCGTCTCCGGTCTGCTCGGGGTGCCTTCCCTGGACCCGCTTCTTGCACCGGGTACAGCGCCCGACCC
The DNA here is from genome assembly GCA_021784995.1 of Myxococcales bacterium. The sequence goes on along the minus strand of JAJYHA010000257.1, from coordinate 4,917 downwards.
CGACGGTGAACCGGGTGAGCACGGGCCGGGCGTCGGGCAGCTCGCAGGAGAACTGCTCGGCATCCCGGACGTGCTCGACCTCACCACCACAGTCCGGGCACAAGGACGGCACGGGAGCCATGAGCTCCCGGTCGATCGGACCGACGGGCACGGCACGATGGCCGTGACGCCCGTGGTGGGGAAGCTCTACAACCACGTCTCTCCGCGCGTCCTGGTCGCCATCGGCGTGCTCTTCGTCGGGTGGGGCGCCTACGACCTCTCCCACGTCACGCTCCAGACCTCCTCGGCGGGCATCGTGCACGCCATCCTGACGCAGGGCCTGGGCTTCAGCTTCCTCTTCGTGCCGCTGACCACCGCCGCCCTCTCGCACGTGCCGCGGACGCGGCTCACCGACGCGACCGGCCTCAACTCGCTCCTGCGCCAGGTGGGCGGGTCCGTCGGGCTGGCCGTCTTCGCCACCCTCCTGTCGAACTACCAGGCGGAGGCACGCCACGCGCTGGTGGCGCACCTGAGCCCGGTGAACCCCGCCGTCGGGCAGCGCCTCGCGCAGCTCCAGGCGGCGCTGGCCGCGCGCGGCGGGTTCGACGCCACCACGGCGCGCGGCGCGGCGCTGGCGGCCCTCGACGGCCAGGTCGCGCAGCAGGCGGCGACGCTCTCCTTCGAGAAGACGTTCCTCGTCTCGGCGCTCCTCTTCCTGTGCGTCCTGCCGCTCCTCCTCCTGCTGAAGGTCAACCCGGCCACCCGTCACGGCGGCGGCGGGCGGCACGTGGACGTGGAGATCTGACCATGGCCCCTCCTCCCCACCCCCAGGACGAAGCGGCCGTGCTCCGGCCGATCCAGGAGGCCGAGCCGGCACCCGGGGCCCCCGAGCCGGCGCGGCCCGCCAACGAGCCCGCGCCGCCGGGCGCGCGACGGCGGCGCGTCCTCCTCGCCGGCGGCGCGGCGGCGGCCCTCGCCGTGGCGGCGCTGGGCGTCCACCTGCTGCTCACGCGGGGCGACCAGGAGACCGACGACGCGCAGGTGGAGGCCGACGTGGTGCCGGTCGCGCCGCGCGTGGCGGGCGCGGGGGTCCGGGTCGCGGTGCAGGAGAACCAGGAGGTGCGGAAGGGCGAGCTCCTCCTGGTCCTCGATCCGGCCGACCACGAGGCGCGCGTGCGCCAGGCCGAGGCCGAGCTGGCCACCGCCACCGCCGAGGCCGCCGCGGCCGACGCGCAGGTGCAGGTGGTGGAGGCGACGGCGCGGGGCGGGTTCGCCGGCGCCCGGGCCGCGGTCTCCTCCAGCGCCGCGGCGCTCCAGGGGGCCGACGCGCAGATCCTGGCCGCGCGGGCGACGGTGCGCCGCGCCGAGGCGGAGGCGCGCAAGGCCACGGCCGACCTCGGCCGCGCGCGGCAGCTCCGGGCCGGGGACGCCATCCCGCAGGCCCAGCTCGACACGTTCCAGGCCGCGGCCGACGCCGCCGACGCCGGCGTGGCGGCGGCGCGGGCGCAGCTCGCGGCCGCCGAGGAGGCGCGCCGATCGGCCCAGGGGCGGGTGGGGGAGGCGCGGGGCCGGCTCGACCAGAGCGCCCCCATCGGCGCGCAGATCGACGCGGCGCACGCCGGCGCGGACCTGGCGCACGCCCGGGTGAAGAGCGCGCAGGCCGCCCTCGACCTGGCCCGGTTGCAGCTCTCCTACACGCAGGTGACGGCGCCCGCGGACGGGGAGATCTCGAAGCTGACGGCCCGCGAGGGGCAGCTGGTCGCGGCGGCGCAGCCCTTCGCGGAGCTGGTGCCGACCGCCACCTACGTGGTCGCCAACTTCAAGGAGACGCAGGTGGGCGCCATGCGCGCCGGCCAGCGCGCCGACGTCCGGATCGACGCCTACGGCGGGCGCACGCTCCGCGGGCGCGTGGAGAGCATCTCGGGGGGCACCGGCGCCCGCTTCTCGCTGCTGCCGCCCGACAACGCCTCGGGGAACTTCGTCAAGGTGGTCGAGCGCGTGCCGGTGCGCATCGCGTGGGACCGGCCGCCCCGGGACCTCGCCCTGCGGGCGGGCCTCTCGGCCGACGTCACCGTGCACACGCGGCCGTAGCGCGTCGTCCCACATCCCCCGCCGTCGGCGCCGGATGTGCGCCGACCGCCCGTTTTCTTGCGGGGGCGATTGCGGCTGCTAGCGTCGGAGCCGGCGTCCCCGGCGCCCCGCGCATGCCGCTCCTGGAACGACGAGCCGCCCTCCGTCACGCCGCCATCGTCCTGGCGCTGCTGGGCTTGTCGCTCGCCGATCCGGGCGGCCTGCGCAAGGCGCTGCGCAACGAGCGCGAGGTGGCGCGGCTCGAGCGGGAGAACGCCGCCCTGGAGCAGCGCGTCGTCCAGCTCCGACGCGAGGTGAAGGCGCTGCAGGGCGATCCGGCCGCGGTGGAGCGCGCGGCGCGCGAGGAGCTCGGGTACGTTAAGCCGGGCGAGCTCGTCTACAAGCTCGACGAGGCTCCCCCGTGACGCCGCGCCCTGCGGAGGCGAGCGCGCTCCCCGCGCCGGCGGCGGAGAGCCGCCCGGAGCGCGCCCGGATCGGGAGCGCGCGGGAGACGCGCGGCCAGCTCTCGGAGCAGCGAGGGCGACCCCTGCTGGTCTCGCTCTACGCGGAGCTGGTGTCGGACGGCGGGCTCCTGGGCCCGCCGGCGCGTCGGCGCCTGCGGCGGCTCCTGCTGCGCGGCCTCCCGGGCGCCGTCGCCGCGGCCGGCGCCGGGCTCGTGGCCTGCGGCTTCTACCGGACCACGCCGCCAGGCCCCGCCTGGATCGCCACGAGCGCGCCGCTGCTCGGGACGACGGTGGCGGTGGGGTGGCGGCGGCTGGCCCGGGCCCGCGCCGGGAGGGCCTCGTCCACGCGGCAGGAGCTGGAGCTCGGGGCCCTGGCCCTGGTCGCCGCGTTCACCGCCTCGGAGCTCTCGCGGGCGCTGCCCGTACCCGGCGACGCGCCGCTCCACGCGCTGGTGTACCTCGCGGTGGCGGCGCTGGTCTCGCTGCTCCCGCGGACGCCCGGGGTGGCGCTCGCCGCGGCGACGGTCCTCTTCGAGGCGGCGCTCTGGTGGCTCCGCGGCGCCGATCCGCGCCAGGCCGCCGGCCCGGCCGTGCACGCCGCCCTCGTCCTCGGCTTCGCGGGCCTGTACCACGGCATCCTGGGGGCCCGGATCGCGGCCGGCCGCCGGGCCGAGCGGGCCGCCCTGGAGCGGCGCCGCCGCGAGCTCGACGAGCGCGCGCGGCAGCTCCGCCTCCTCGCCGCCTCGGGCGAGGTGGTCGAGGGGGAGGCCACGGACCGGCTGGCCGAGGCGGCGGTCCTCGAGACCGACGCCGCCGCGCGAGGCCTGCTCGAGGTGGCCGAGGCAGCCTTCCACGCCCGGACGGCCGCGGTGTGGCTGCTCAGCGAGGACGATCGCGAGCTGCGGCTGTGGGAGTGCCGCTCCGCCAGCGACTGCGTGGCCGAGCGGCTCCCGGCGGGCGAGGGGCCGCCGGGCGTGGTGGTGAAGCGGTGCGCCGCGCTCCGCCTGCACGGCGACGTCCGATCGGCGAACCACTACCTCGACGGCGCCCGCCCGAAGGCGCTGCTGGCGGTGCCGCTGCGGGCCCGCGTCGGCGGGCACCTGCGGGGCGTGGTGCTGGTGGACCGGGACGAGGAGACGCCGTTCGGGCCGGAGGACGAGCAGCTGCTCGCCAAGATCGCCACCGAGCTCGCCCGCGCCGCGGCCGCCGAGCGGCTCCTCCGCGACGGCCGCCTGATGCGGGCCGAGCAGGAGCGCTTCTACCAGGCGATGGAGCGGCTCAACAAGACCGCCAAGCCGCGCGACGTCTTCGACGCCGTCCTGGCGGTGGCGGCGGGGATGGTCCCCGTCGACTTCGCCGCGCTGACGCTGGCCGAGGGCGAGGGGCGGGAGGCGCGCCACCGGGTCGTGCGGGCGGTGCTGGCGGGCGGCGGCGCCGACGCCGGGCCCGGCGGGCTGCGGACGGCGGGCGAGCTGGAGGGCAAGGAGTTCCCCGACAACGGCGGGCTGGTCGCGTGCGCCGTGCGGCTGGGCTCCTCGCTCCCGGCCAAGGCGCTCGACCCGCGCGAGGCGGTGGTGTTCGACGACGCCACCTGCGTGAAGGGGCTCGCCTCCCTGAAGGTGCTCCCGCTCCGGGCCGGCGAGGCGGTGCTGGGGACGCTGGTGGTCGGCGCGACGGCGCCGGAGGCCTACGGGCGCGAGGCGGTGCGCCAGCTCGAGGCGGTCGCGCTCCAGGCGGGCGACTCGATCCTGCGCGCGCGGCTCTTCGAGGCCACCGAACGCCTGGCCACCACCGACGGGCTCACGGGGCTGGTGAACCACCGCTCCTTCCAGGCGCGCCTGGCCGATCACCTGGCCGCGGCGCAGCGCTACGGCAAGCAGGTCTCGCTGCTCCTCACCGACATCGACCACTTCAAGGCGGTGAACGACACCTACGGGCACCCGGTGGGCGACGTGGTGCTGCAGCAGGTCGCCCGCATCCTGCAGCGTGAGGCGCGGACCACGGACGTGGCGGCGCGCTACGGCGGCGAGGAGTTCGCGCTCGTCATGCCGGAGACCGACCTCGAGGGCGCCCTCCGCACCGCGGAGCGCATCCGCGACAAGGTGGGGCGGGCGCTCTTCCGCACCGAGCAGGGAGAGCTGCGGGTGACGCTCTCGATCGGCGTGGCGACCTTCCCCGGCGACGCGACGACCCATGCGCAGCTGGTCGAGCGCGCGGACGGCGGCCTCTACCACGCCAAGCGCCACGGCCGGAACCGGACGGTCGCGCTGGGCACGCCGGGCCGGCGCTAGCGAGGGCGCGAGTCAGCGGGCCCTGCTAGGATCCACGGGCGTCGCCACCCCCGCCCGGAGCCGCGCCACTTGAAGAAGAACTTCATCCTCGACACGAACGTGCTCCTGCACGA
>JAJYHA010000292.1 GCA_021784995.1 Myxococcales bacterium | reverse complement strand
CAGCAGCGGAAGCGACGGCGCGAGCCGAGGCAGAGGCCAGGGCCCGCATGGAGGCCGAAGCAAAGGCGCGAGCGGAGGCGGATGTCCGGGCGCGAGCGGAGCAGGCGGCGCGGCAGAGGGCGCTGACTGAGGCGAGGGCGAAGGCGGAGGCGGCGGCCGAGGAGCGCGCGCGGGTGGAGAGGGAGCGACGCGCGCGCGAAGAGGCACAGGCGAAGGCCGAGGCGGAGCGTCGCGCCCGCGAGGAAGCGGAGGCGAAGGCCCGCGCAGCAGCGGAAGCGCAGGCCCGCGCGGAGGCCGAAGCCCGGGCCCGAGCGGAGCAGGCAGCCCGTGAGAGGGTGCTGGCCGAGGCCCGAGCGCATGCGGAGGAGCAGGCTCGTGCGGAGGGGCGTGCCCGGGCGGAGGAGCGGGCCCGGGCAGAGCCGCATCGCCGTATCCGTGAGGTCGGATTCCGTCCGCTGGCGGACGGCTCCAGCGTCTTCCTGCGCTTCTCCGGCGCCCCGCGCTTCAGCATCGTCGAGGAGCCCGACGGCCGGATCGTCGTCGAGCTGCCCAACACCTCCTTCGAGCGGCGGAACGACGCCCGGCCCCTCGACACCTCCTTCTTCCCCGGCGCGGTGGCCAGGGTGACGCCGCGGCGGCAGGGCAGCACGACCCTGCTCGAGATCACCCTGAAGCGAAAGGTCGGGTACCGCCAGCGCGTGGAGGGCGACACGCTCTCCATCGAGTTCGATCGATCCGAGCCGTGACCCCCTCCCGGACGACGTCCGGGCGCGGGGCGGGCCAGGTCCGCTCCGCGGCCGCGTGCGCAGGCGCGCGTCCTCTCCGATAGTTCGTGGACCGATCGCGCCCGAGAACGTAGGCTCTCGCGCGGTGACCGGCGCGATCCTCGCCATCCTGCTCGCCGCGGCCGGACCCGCCAAGCCGGCGCCGCCGCTGCCGCCGCTCGAGGTGCTGGAGGCGGGCGTGCTCGACTACGACGTCGCGACCGACAGGGGCGTCGTCACCGGCGGCGTGGTGCTCCGGCGCGGCCCGGTCATGCTCCGGGCCAAGAGCGCCCGCTACGACGCGCGGACGGGCGAGGTGGACGCCTACGGCGACGTCCTCCTGACGGAGCCCGGGCGCGTCGTCTCCGCGGCCGCCATGCACGCCATGCTCGACGGGCCCTTCAAGGCACACGACGTGGTGGCCTTCATGAAGGAGACGCCGCTCGACCTCTCGCGCTGCAAGTCGCTCGACGAGGGCAAGGGCATCGGGCGCAACGCGCTCACCTTCGGCGGGCGAGACGTGACCCGCGAGCCGCCCGGCCCCGGGGGCGCCGACCGCTACGAGATCGAGAGCGCGCGGGTCACGCTCTGCGACTGCGGCGCGGGCCCGCCCTCATGGGAGATCCGCTCCCACAGCGCCGACGTGATCCCGGGCCAGCGCGCCATCCTCTGGTGGCCCGTCATCTACCTCACGCCGCGCTTCCTCTTCATCGACACGCCGGTGCCGGTCCTGGCGCTGCCGGCCCTCTACTACCCGCTCACCGATCGCCAGAGCGGGCTGCTCATGCCCCAGCTCAGCTTCGGCGGCATGGCCGGCTTCGGGATCAGCCAGCCGCTCTACCTCACGCTCGGCCAGAGCTGGGACGCGACGATCAGCGCCGACTACATCTTCGGCCCCACCACGGAGGCGGCCAAGGGCGCCGGGACCAGCCTCGAGCTCCGCTGGGCGCCCGTGGAGGGCATGTACGGCCAGCTCCACGCCTCCATCCTCCACAGCGACGTCCACACCTGGCCCTCGGGCGTGGCGCCGCCGCCGGGCTGGAACCGCATCGCCATCTCCGGGTACCAGAACCAGCGCGTCAGCGACGACACCTACTACCGCCTCGAGCTGGGGCTGGTGGATCTTCCGCTCTACCTGCAGGACTTCACCGGCGACGCCCTGCTCCGCGCCATCGCCTACCGGCGGAACGCCTTCGCCATCTCGCACCGGACGGACGACCTCGTCCTCGAGGCCGACGCGGCCTACTACCTGCCGCTGGTCAACCTCGACTCGGGCACGGCGACCCCGGCCCGCTTCGGCCTCTTCGGCACCGATCTCTCGACCTTCCACCGCCTCCCGTCGGCGTCGGTGACGCTGACGCCGGTGCCGATCGCCGGCCCGGTCCGGTTCTCGCTCACCACGGGCGTGGCGCGCTTCGCGCCGCTGCACGGCGCCACCGGCGACGAGGGCGTGAACGGGATCGGCACCGGGGACCGCGGCTGGACCGGCGCGGCCGTGGACGCGGGCGAGAACGACGGCCGCTGGACGCCGCCGTCGGCCGCGGGGCCCGGGGAGCGGCTCGCTGCCACGCGGGCCCTGGTCCGGGCCGAGCTGCGGGCGCCCATGGAGTGGGGCCAGGCCCTCTCGGTCGAGCCGTGGGTGACGGGCACGGCGGCCTCCTACGCCTTCGAGACGGCCCTGGCGCCTCAGGTGGACGCCCACGCGGTGGCGGGGCTGGTGCTCTCGACGCGCCTCGGAAGGAGCTACGGGGACGGGGCGAGCCGCGTCCGGCACGAGATCGAGCCTCGTGTCGAGTGGCGCGGCGGCACCGCCAGCGTGGGGCCGGGCCTGCCCAACTTCGCCTACGACGAGTACGACGTCGCGCTCCCGCCGCGGATGCTCGACGGCACGGGTGCGGTGGCGCTCCAGCGCATGCTCTCCGCCATCCCCGGCTCGTTCTCGCAGCTGTCGCTCTCGGTCCGGAACCGCCTGATCGTGCCGGCGGGCGCGCTCTCGACCGCCTTCGTGGACCTGACCGTGGGCCAGGATCTGGACGCCGCGACGGGCCAGGCGTCCGAGACCTGGGCGGAGGGCTCGCTGCGCATGGGGCCGGTGGCGGCGAGCGGCTACGCGCGCTGGCGCTCCTTCGGGGCCGCGGCGCCCCCCACCACGCCGCCCCCTCCCTCGTCCTCTCCGCTCGACACCTTCACGGCGCTCAGCGCCAACCTCACCGTGTTCGACTCCCGCGGGGACAACGTGCACGGCAACTTCCTGGCGCTCGGTCCGGGCGGCTCGCCGCGCATGCTGGCCGGGCTCGACGCGATCTTCGATCCGCGCCCCTACGACCAGGCCGCCATCGCGCAGGGCCAGCTGGGCCTGGCGGCGCGCTGGGGCGCCGCCATCCTCGGCTACGACGCCTTCTTCACGGCCCGCTCGCTGGCGGCGCCGTACTGCCCGGGCAAGTCGACGGGGCCGCACGTGTTCCAGCAGATCGCCTCGGTGGTCTGGGACTCCCCGTGCCACTGCTGGAAGGCCGGCCTGAACGCCACGCTGAACGAGTGCGACGACCGGCCGCGCGTCGGGTTCGTCATCGACATGTCCTCCGTGACGTCCCACGCGGGCGGGCACTGAATGCGCCGCCGGGGAGCGGACGTTGACACCGCGCGTGCGGCGCGGGTAGTACCTCGGCCATCCCCGGGGGAGCCGTGAACCGCGACCGCGGCGCACGGCGGCCGCGCGCCGCCGCAGCCGCCGAGAACGAGCCCGAGAAGCGGCGCGCCATCCTGCACGCTGCGGTGCGGATCTTCGCCGAGAGGGGCTACCACGGCTGCCGCATCGCCGACGTGGCGCGGCAGGCCGGAGTGGCCTACGGCCTCGTCTACCACTACTTCCGCGACAAGGAGGAGCTGCTCGAGAGCGTCTTCGCGGAGCAGTGGACCATCTTCATCACGGCGCTGCGCGCCATCACCGAGGGGCGCGGGAGCGCCGCCGAGCAGCTCGCCGGCGTCTGCCGCTTCGCCATCGACGTGTTCCGCACGGCGCCGGCCGCGGTGCGGGTGCTGCTCCTCGAGGTGCCGCGCACGCCCAACGCCTTCCGGGCCGGCTCCACGCGCCAGACCTTCGAGGAGGCGGTGTCGATCCTGGCCGGCATCGTCCGGCGGGGCCGGGAGGCGGGGGAGTTCCGCGCCGACGCCGACCCGGTGATCGCCGCGACGGCGCTGCTCGGGACCCTCGAGCTGACGCTGACGGGGATGGTGGTCGGTCTCGTCGCGGGCCGGTCCGACGACGACGTGGAGGGCGTGAAGCGCGCGGTCGTCGACCTCGTCCTGCAGGGGATCGCCCGGCGCTGAGCCGCCGCCGGGCCTCCGCCGAGCCGCTGCTCCGGCGGAGGCGGGCGGGCGGGCCCGCGCGCGCAGGGGTTGAAAGCGGGCCGCGCCGCCCCTACACGAACGCCGCCCGGGCCGTTCGAGACCCCCGGGGAGGGAGCCCCCATGGCGCCGCGTGTCCTCGTGTCCGACGATCTGTCGCCCGAGGGAATCGAGATCCTGAGGAATGCCGGCCTGCAGGTGGACGTGAAGGTCGGCGTGAAGCCGGACGAGCTGGAGCGGATCATCGCCGACTACGACGCGCTGGCGGTGCGGAGCGCGACCAAGGTCACCGGCGCGCTGCTCGAGCGGGCCTCCCGCCTGAAGGTGGTGGGCCGGGCCGGGATCGGCGTGGACAACGTCGACCTCGAGGCGGCGACCCGGCGCGGCGTGGTGGTGATGAACACGCCCGGCGGCTCCTCCACCACCGTCGCCGAGCTGGCCCTCGCGCACATGCTGGCGCTGGCACGTCACGTGCCGCAGGCGACGGCCAGCGTGAAGGCCGGCCGGTGGGAGAAGAAGCGCTTCCAGGGGCGTGAGCTGGCGGGCAAGACGCTGGGCGTGGTGGGGATCGGCGCCATCGGGTCGGTGGTGGTGGAGCGCTGCCGCGCCATGCGGATGCGCGTCATCGCCTACGACCCCTTCATCGGCGCCGAGGCGTCGGCCCGGCTCGGCGTGACGCAGGTCCCGCTCGACGAGCTGTGGGCGCAGGCCGACGTGATCTCCCTCCACGTCCCCCTCACCGAGCAGACCCGGAACCTGGTCGACGCCCGGGCCCTGGCGCGCATGAAGCGGGGCGCGCTGCTGGTGAACTGCGCGCGGGGCGGGCTCGTGGACGAGCAGGCCCTCGCCGACGCGCTCGCAGCGGGCCGGATCGGCGGCGCGGCGCTGGACGTGTTCGAGCAGGAGCCGCCGCCGGCCGGCCACCCGCTCCTGGCGCTCGACCGCTTCATCTGCACCCCGCACCTGGGCGCCTCCACCGAGGAGGCGCAGAGCGCCGTCTCGGTCGCGATCGCGGAGCAGCTCGCGGCCTACCTCACGCGCGGGGAGGTGAAGAACGCGGTCAACCTGCCCAGCATCCCGCGGGAGGTGATGGACAGCATCGCGCCCTACCTCGCGCTGGCGGAGCGGCTGGGCTCCATGGCGGCCCAGATCGCGCCGCCGTCGGTGTCCGAGGTCCGCATCGAGCTGGCGGGCGAGCTGTCGCGCGGCCCGCACCGCGCCATCACCGCCAACGTGCTGAAGGGCCTCCTGCGGCGCGTGCTCGATCAGCCGGTGAACGAGGTGTCGGCGCCGACGATCGCGCGGGAGCGCGGGCTCACGGTGCGCGAGGACCTCACCCCGGAGGCGCACGACTACGTGTCGCTGCTCACCGTCATGCTGCGCGGCGCCGGCGGCGAGGCGACCGTGGCGGGGACCGTGTTCGCGCGGCGCGAGCTGCGGATCGTGCGCGTGAACCAGTTCCGGCTGGAGGCGGTGCCCGAGGGCGAGATCATCCTGTGCGAGAACGACGACCTGCCGGGCGTGGTGGGGCAGCTCGGCACCGCCCTCGGCCAGGCGGGGGTGAACATCGCCCGGATCTTCCTGGCCCGCGACGCGCAGCGCGGCTCGGCCTTCTCCTTCATCAACGTGGACTCGGCGGCGCCGCCCCCGC
>JAJYHA010000476.1 GCA_021784995.1 Myxococcales bacterium | reverse complement strand
GGTCAGCACCTCCGCCGCCGAGCTCGGGCCGCTCGGCTTCCTGCGCCACGGCGACGGGATCACCCTCTCCCCGGACCGGCTCGTCCACGACGCGCGCCTCCGGGCGCTCGCCCTCGCCGCCAACCACCGGCCGGTCACCCCGGCCACCGACCTCCGCGCCCCGGGCCGGGGGGTCGCCGCGAGCCTCGTGTCCCAGCTCTGGAACATGAAGATGGGCGGCCAGGTGACCGAGTACGAGGCGAAGCTCGGCGCGACCATCGCCCGGGTGATCACCGGCGGCGACGTGCCGGCGGGGACCCCGGTGACCGAGCAGTGGTTCCTCGACCTCGAGCGGGAGGCGTTCCTCTCGCTCTGCGGGGAGCGCAAGACCCTCGAGCGGATCCAGCACATGCTCAAGAAGGGGAAGCCGCTCCGCAACTGAGCGCCGTCCGACCCGCCACCGCCTTCACGGAGAGACCCATGAGCGCTGCCTATCTCGTCGCCGCGGTCCGCACCCCCGGCGGCAAGGCCAAGAAGGGGAAGCTGAAGGACGTCCGGACCGACGACCTCGCGGCCGCCGTCATCCGGGCGCTCGTCGCCCGCACCGGCGTCGACCCGCTCCTCGTCGACGACGTCGTCATGGGCTGCGCCTTCCCCGAGGGGGAGCAGGGGATGAACCTCGGCCGGGTCGCGGCGCTGCGCGCCGGCCTGCCGGTCCAGGTGCCCGGACAGACGGTGAACCGCTTCTGCGCCTCGGGGCTCCAGTCGATCGCCTCGGCCGCCGAGCGGATCATCGCCGGGGGCGCCGACTGCATCGTCGCCGGCGGGGCCGAGAGCATGAGCCTGGTCCCCATGGGCGGCACCAAGTTCAGCGCCAACCCCGAGCTCGCCGCCACCTGGCCGGAGTCCTACGCCTCGATGGGGATCACCGCGGAGCTGGTGGCCGAGCGCCACCAGGTCGCGCGCGCCGACCAGGACGCCTTCGCCGTCGAGAGCCACCGGCGCGCCGCGGCGGCCCAGGAGGCGGGCGAGTTCGCGGACGAGCTGGTGCCGGTCGAGGTCGAGGCGGTGGCGCTGGTGAAGGGGAAGCTCCAGCGGCGGACCGAGACCTTCTCCGCCGACGAGGGGGTCCGCCGCGACACCACCGCCGAGGGCCTCGCGCGCCTGCGCCCCGCCTTCAAGCTCGACGGCACGGTGACCGCCGGGAACTCGTCCCAGATGACCGACGGCGCCGCCGCGGTCCTGGTGGTGTCCGAGGCCTTCCTGAAGCGGACCGGCGCGCGGCCGCTCGCCCGGTTCGTCTCCTACGCCGTCCGGGGCGTGGCGCCGGAGGTGATGGGGCTCGGCCCCATCGAGGCGATCCCCGCGGCGCTGGCCCGGGCCGGCCTCCGGTCGGAGGACCTCGCGTCGATCGAGCTGAACGAGGCCTTCGCCGCGCAGTCGCTCGCCTGCGTGCGGGCGCTCCGGCTCGACCCGGCGCGGGTCAACCCGGCGGGCGGCGCCATCGCCCTCGGCCACCCGCTCGGCTGCACCGGCGCGAAGCTCACCGCCACCCTCGTCCACCGGCTGGCGCGGACCGGCGACCGGTACGGCGCCGTGTCGATGTGCATCGGCGGCGGGATGGGCGCCGCGGCGATCTTCGAGCGGACCTGAGGGGCCGCCACCACCAGCGCATGCCCACACCGGAGGAGCACATGGCCAAGAGACTGTACAAGGGCGCGGAGTTCCTGATCAGCGAGGCGGCGGCCGACGAGGTCTTCGCCCCCGAGGACTTCACCGAGGAGCAGCGCGGCATCGCCGCCACCGCCGAGAAGTTCGTCCGGACGGAGGTCCTGCCGGCGGAGCCGGCGCTCGAGGCGCACCAGCCCGGGGTCGCCGCCGGGCTCATGCGGCGCGCCGGGGAGGCCGGGCTGCTCATGATCGACGCGCCGGCCGCCTACGGCGGGCTGGAGCTCGACAAGGCCACCAGCATGCTCGCCGCCGAGCGGATGGCGGAGGGGGGCTCGTTCTCGGTCTCCTACGCCGCCCACACCGGCATCGGCACCCTCCCGCTCGTCTACTACGGGACCGACGCCCAGAAGGCGCGGTACCTCGAGAAGATCGTCACCGGCGAGTGGGTCGCGGCCTACTGCCTCACCGAGCCGGGCGCCGGCAGCGACGCCATGGGCGGTACGACCTCGGCCCGCCTCTCCGAGGACGGGACCCACTACCTCATCGACGGGACCAAGCAGTTCATCACCAACGGGAGCTTCGCCGACCTGTTCACGGTCTTCGCCAAGATCGACCGCAAGCACTTCACCGCCTTCCTCGTGGAGCGGACCTTCCCGGGGGTCACCGTCGGCCCCGAGGAGAAGAAGCTCGGCATCAAGGGCTCCTCGACCACCTCGGTGATCTTCGAGTCGGCGCGGGTGCCGGTCGAGAACGTGCTCGGGGAGATCGGCAAGGGGCACAAGATCGCCTTCAACGTGCTGAACGTGGGCCGCTTCAAGCTCGGGGCGGCGGTCACCGGCGCGGCCAAGCACGCCCTCGGCGTCGGCGCCGCCTACGCCAACCAGCGCAAGCAGTTCGGCGTGCCCATCGGGACCTTCGGCGCGATCCGGGAGAAGCTCGCCGATCTCACCGCCGATGTCTTCGCCGCCGAGTCGCTCATCTACCGGCTCGCCGGGCTGATCGACGACCGCCTCTCGACGATCCCCGCCGACGCGCCCCGCTACTACGAGGCCTACCAGGCGGGGATCGAGGAGTACGCGATCGAGTGCGCGATCGCCAAGGTCTTCTGCAGCGAGGTCCTGGCGGACGTGGTCGACGAGGTGGTCCAGATCCACGGCGGGTACGGCTTCATCCAGGAGTACCCGGCGGAGAAGTACTACCGCGACGAGCGGATCAACCGGATCTTCGAGGGGACGAACGAGATCAACCGCCTGCTCATCCCCGGCACCATCCTCCGCCGGGCGCAGAAGGGGGAGATCCCGCTCCAGCGCGAGGCCCTGAAGGCGATGGAGGCGCTCCTCTCCCCGTCGCTCGAGGAGCTCGACCCGTCGGTCCCGTTCGCCGCCGAGCGCCGGACGCTCGCCGATCTGAAGCGGGTCTTCCTGGTGCTCTCCGGCGCCGCCGTCCAGCGCTTCGGCGACCAGCTCAAGGACGAGCAGGAGGTGCTCCTCGCCGCCGCCGACGTGGCCATCCAGGTCTTCGCCGCCGAGAGCGCCGTGCTCCGGGCCGCCCACGTCGGCGCGCGCCTCTCCGGGGAGCGCCGCGCCACGCTGGAGGCGGCGGTGAAGGTCCACACCTTCCGGGCGGTGGAGCGGGTGGCGACCGCCGCCCGCCGGGGCGCCTTCTACGTCGCCGAGGGAGACACGCTCACCCTGCTCCTCGGCGGGATCCGGCGCTTCACCAAGTACGACGCGAGCGGCCTGCTCGAGGCAAAGCGCCGCCTGGCCTCGGCGACCGGGGAGGCGGAGCGCTACCCCTTCTAGGCGGGGCGCCGCCGGTCACCCGAACTTGCCGGTGACGTAGTCCTCGGTCCGCCGCTCGCGCGGGTTGGTGAAGATCTGCTCGGTCCGGCCCGCCTCGGCCAGCTCGCCCATGTAGAAGAAGGCGGTCTGGTCCGAGGTGCGCGCCGCCTGCTGCAGGTTGTGGGTGACCAGCACGATGGTGTAGCGCTCCTTCAGCTCGTGGATCAGCTCCTCGAGCCGGGCGGTCGCGATCGGGTCGAGCGCGCTCGCCGGCTCGTCCATGAGCAGGACCTCCGGCTCGACGGCGAGCGCCCGGGCGATGCAGAGCCGCTGCTGCTGGCCGCCGGAGAGCGACAGCGGAGAGGCGCCGAGCCGGTCCTTCACCTCGTCCCAGAGCGCCGCCTGCCGGAGGCAGCGCTCCACCGTCTCCGCGCGGCCGCCGCGCATCCCGTTCAGCTTGAAGCCGGCGATGACGTTGTCGCGGATCGAGAGGGTGGGGAAGGGGTTGGGGCGCTGGAAGACCATCCCGACCCGGCGGCGCAGGTCCACCGGGTCGACCTCGCCCGAGAGGAGGTCCTCGCCGTCGAGGAGGACGCGCCCCTCGGCCCGCGCGCTCGGCAGCAGCTCGTGCATCCGGTTGAGGCAGCGGAGGAAGGTCGACTTCCCGCACCCGGACGGGCCGATGAGCGCGGTCACCGCGCGGTCCGGGATCTCGAGGCTCACGCCCCGGACCGCGTGGGTCGCGCCGTACCAGGCGTCGAGCCGCTCGACCGAGATCTTCGTGGCCGGCGGCGAGGCCTGCGGGGCCGCGCTCACCGGGAGCCTCCCCCGAGGCGATCGCGGGCCGCGAAGCGGGCGAGGAGGTTGAGCACCCCGACGAGGAGGAGCAGCGCGAGCGCGCCCGACCAGGCCTGGGCGTGCCACGACTCGTAGGGGCTGATGGCGAAGTTGAAGATCTGCACGGTGAGCGAGGCGGTCGGGAGGTCCGGCCGCAGGTTCCAGTACTGGTTGTTGAGCGAGGTGAAGAGGAGGGGAGCCGTCTCGCCGGCGGCGCGGGCCACCGCCAGGAGCATCGCGGTGGTGATGCCGCCGAGCGCCGTCCGGACCACCACGCGGAGGCTGGTGCGCCAGGCCGGGACGCCGAGGGCGAGCGAGGCCTCGCGGAGCGTCCCGGGGACGAGCCGCACGAACTCCTCGGTGGCGCGGGCGAGCGGCGGCACCATCAGGAGCGCCATGGCGACCGCCCCCGCGATCGCCGAGAAGTGGCCCATGGGGATCACCACCACCGCGTAGGCGACGATGCCGAGCACGATCGAGGGGACGCCGGCGAGCACCTCGGCGACGAAGCGGATCGCCCGGCCGAGCGGGCCGTCCCCCTCCTCGGCGAGGAAGATCCCGGCGCCGACCCCGATCGGCACCGCCAGGAGCGACGCCAGCCCGACCATGAGGAAGGTGCCGACGATCCCGTTGCCGACGCCGCCGCCCGGATCCCCGACCGGCGCCGGCCGCCCCAGGAGGAAGGCCGGGGTGAGCCCCGGCAGCCCGCGCGAGACGACGAGCCAGAGGAGCGAGGCGAGGGGGACGAGGGCCACCCCGACCGCGAGGGCGCACAGCCCGGTCATGGCGAGGTCGGCGAGGCGGCGGCGCAGCCTCACGACGCCTCCCCCAGGCGCCGGCTGGTGAGCAGGACGAGGACGCGCGCCGCCGAGTTCAGCACCAGGGTCACCCCGAGGAGGACGAGCGCCAGGGCGGCGAGGGCGCTCAGGTGGAGCGGGCTGGTGGCCTCCGCGAACTCGTTGGCGATGACCGCGGGGAGGGAGTAGCCGGCGGCGAAGAGGGAGGCGTGGATCTCCGGCGCGTTGCCGATCACCATGGTGACGGCCATCGTCTCGCCGAGGGCCCGGCCGAGCCCGAGGAGCGTCGCGCCGAGGATCCCGGCCCGGGCGGTCGGCAGGACCGCGATCCGGATCATCTCCCAGCGCGTCGCGCCGAGGGCGAGCGCCCCCTCCTTCAGCGCGGGGGGGATGGAGCGCAGGACCTCCTGGGTGACCGCGGCGATGGTCGGCAGGATCATGACCGCCAGGATGAGGCCGGCCGAGAGGTAGCCCAGCCCGATGCGCGGGCCGGTGAAGAGGGGGAGCCACCCGAGGAGGCGGCCGAGGAGCGGCTCGACCGTCGTCCGCACCCAGGGCACGAGGACGAAGAGCCCCCAGAGGCCGTAGATGACGCTCGGGATCGAGGCGAGGGTCTCGATGGCGAAGGCGACGGGCGGCCGGAGCCGCGGGGGGCCCATCTCGGCGAGGAAGAGCGAGAGCCCGACCGCGACCGGCAGCGCGA
>JAJYHA010000036.1 GCA_021784995.1 Myxococcales bacterium | reverse complement strand
CGTCGAGCCAGCGCTTGAGGTCGTCCGACGCGGCGATCAGGGTGTCGGGCGCCACGGCGCCGGCCACGCCGAAGCCCTGGAGGATCCTCGAGGCCATGGCGGCGCGGGCCTCGCGGGGGCCGAAGCGGTCGGCGGCCAGGAAGCCGTGGATGGCGTCGCCCACCAGCCCCGACAGCTCGGGGCCGGCGTCCACCGCCTTGGGCGCGCCGAGCTTCACGACCTCCAGGATCCGCGGGCTCAGCGCCAGCGGCTCGGCGGAGGGGTTGAGTCGCTCCCTCGGGCGGTCGGCCCGCGGGGCCGCCGAGTACCAGCGCGCCTCCGGCCTCGCCGGAGCAGCGCCGGTGGGCGGGAGGCCGACCAGCTCGCGCACCTGGCACGGCCACCTGGTCTTGCCGATGGACAGCGCGGCCAGGCCGGGCTCCGCCTCGAAGGGCGCGTCCAGGAGCGGCTTGCCGTCCGGCCCCACGAGCTGCTGGAGCCCGGCGGTGACGGCCCCGGTCCTGGAGCCGATGCCGGCCACCAGCACCAGCAGGTCCCGCGGCCGGGTGAAGCCCACGTAGAGGAGCCGCAGCCGCTCGCGCAGGTCGGCCGCCTCCGCCCGCTGCGCCTCGGGGGACTGCCGGGCCTTGTCCACCAGCACGAGGCCGCTGCGGACCTTGCCGTAGGGCCACGGCCACCAGCGCACCCACCGGCCGTCGAGCGGCCTCGTGAAGTCGAACTTCGGCGCAGCCTCCACGGCGACCTGGAAGGCCCCGCTCGGGTTGAGGAAGTCGAGGTGGGAGAGGACCACGATGGGCCACTCCAGCCCCTTGGACCGGTGCCAGGTGAAGACCGTCGCCGCGTCCTCGGCGCTCGGCACCGCCTGCTTGCCGGCCTCCTGGTCGTCGCCGATGGCCGCGAGGTGGGCCTCGAGGCCGAGCATGGTGGCGGCGATCCGCTGCGCCTGGCAGAGCTGCTCGTAGGCTGCCGCCTCGGCCCGCAGCGCCTCGAGGTTGGCGAGCCGCTGGGCCGGCTCGGGCCAGGCCCGCACCAGCTCGGCGAGCCCGGCGGTGCGCAGCGCCAGGTCGAAGGCCTGGGCCGGCGAGAGCCGCTCGGCCACCGGCGCGGCGCCGCGGAGGCCGGCCACGCGCGCGTCGTCGTCGAAGGCGAGCGGAGCCGGCGGCGGGCGCTCCCCCTTGGACTCGGCCGCCTCGACGGCCGCGCGCCACCGGCTCACCTCCAGCAAGCGGCCGGAGAGCCAGGCGTCCGGCGCGCCGGCCGGCGCCCCACCGAACCAGGCGACCAGCAGGGCCGCGACGCCGTCGCGCGGGTCGGCGAGCAGCGCCAGGGCGGCGCGCGCCAGCGCCCCTTCCGGCGTGAGGGTCACGCCGGTGAGCGACACCTTGGCCGGGATGCCTCGCGCCCGGAGCGCCTCGGCGATCTGCTGGCAGCGCCGGTTGGAGCGGGCCAGGATGGCCACGTCGCGGCGTGAGGCGGGGCGCAGCGGCTCCTCCACGGCGCCGGTCCGCTCCCGGACGAGCGGGGGCGACGCGAGCAGCGCCTCGACGCCCGCCGCCAGGGCGCTGGCTTCGTTGGGCGTGACCTTGGTCCCACCCACCTCCACCCTGGACTTGGACCAGCGCCAGCACTCGAAGGCCGGCCGGCTGGCCAGGCCCGGCGGATCCTTCTTCTTCGCCACCAGCTGCACCTGGTCGGCCGGGAAGCCGTGCGGCGCGAGGGCGGGGGTGAAGAGCGCCGAGACCAGCTCCACGAGCGGCGGGCGCGAGCGCCAGGACTCGCCGAGGATGTCCGGGGCCTTCCCGCCCAGCACCGCCTCGGTCGCGGCGGACATGAGCTCGGGATCGGAGCCCTGGAAGCCGAAGATGGCCTGCTTCCGGTCGCCCACCCAGATCGACCGCCTGGCGAGCGCGCCCAGCGCGCTCACCACGGCCAGCTGGAGCGGCGACGTGTCCTGGAACTCGTCCACCAGGACGAGGTCGAGCCGGGCGCGCAGCGCCGCCTGCACCGCCGGCCGGGCCAGGAGCTCCCGCGCCTGGGCGAGCATGTCGCCGAAGTCCACCACCCCCGCCGCGGCCTTCTCGGAGACGAAGACCTCCAGCGCCTCGCCGGCCAGCTCGAAGATGGCCTCCTGCAGCTCCAGCACGTCGGCGTGGAAGCCCTCGCTGGCCGTGTGCCGGTCCACCAGCGCCTTGAGCGGATCCACCCAGGTCGCCAGGCTCTTCAGCTTCACGTCCTTCACGAGCTGGTGCTGGCTCTTCCAGGAGGGCATCAGCCCGCGGGCGAGGTCCATCTTGAGCCGGAAGCCGAGGTTGGCCCGCTTGCGGGCCGCGGCGGGGACCTCGTCCGGCACGGTGATGGCCTCCTCCAGCTTGGCCTGGAGCGGCTCGAAGAGCGCCTCCAGCTGGGCCCGGTAAGTCGCTGCGTCGATGGTGGCCTTCCCGAGCACCTGGAGCAGCCCGGTCCGGCTGGCCTGCGCCGCCGCGGCGAGCGCCGCCCGGTCCATGCCGTTGACGCGGGCCGCGTCGACGATGGCGAGCAGCTCGTCCTTCCAGTCCTCCAGCTCCAGCCGCCGGGCCAGCTCGTTGAGCCTCTCCTCCCGGCCCTGCAGCACGCCGGCGAGTGCCACCGCGAAGAGCCGCCGCCGCTCCGCCTCCGGGATCGGCTCGAGGTACGGCGAGAGCCCCGCCTCCAGCGCGAACTCGCGCAGCAGCCGCTGGCAGACCGCGTGGATGGTGCCGATGTACCCGTCGCGCACCCGCGCGGCCAGGTCGGCCCGCCCCTGCTTCAGGAGCATTGCGCGGATGCGGCTCTCCAGCTCGCCGGCGGCCTTCACCGTGTAGGTGATGGCCACCACCCCCTCCGGGCGCGCCGAGCCGTCCAGCAGCGCCGCCGCCAGGTCGCTGGAGAGGCGCCAGGTCTTGCCGGTGCCGGCGCTGGCGCTGACCACGTCGATGCGCATCACGCCTCCCCCCCTTCGCCGTCGTCCTCGTCGTCCTCGATCTCCGGGGGGACGCAGATGGCCTTGAAGTCGCAGAAGAGGCAGGGGGGGGCTCGCCCGGCCGGTGTGTCCTCCGGCGGCGGTGGCCCGGCGGCGGCGATGACGGGCCCCTTCCACGCCAGCTTCTCGTGGCGCACCGGGAGCAGCCCGGTGGCCATCACCTTGGACCAGTAGAGGAAGCCCTCCTCGCCGGCCTCCAGCGTCTGCCTCGACGTCGGGCCGTTCACCCGGGTGGCACCCGGGAAGGCCTCGGCCTCGGTGGTGAGGAGCTGGCCGTCCTCCAGGATGAAGAAGCCGGAGGGCGGCAGCCCCCGTCCCCCCTTCTTCATGAGCGAGGCGTAGAGCGCCGGCTGCAGGGCGTGGCCGGCCTCCAGCTCCTTGCGCCGGTACCTGAGGCCGGAGAGCTTGAGATCCACCAGCGCCTCGGCGCCGTCCTTCTCGATGACAAGGTCCACGTAGCCCTTGGCCGGCAGGCCGGCGAACGTCCCGGTGACCAGGCGCTCCCGGTCCACCGGCCGCCAGCCGGTGGACGAGAGGAGCTCGAGGAGCGAGCCGGCCGCGGCGGCGATGAGCGAGCGGGCCCGGGCCAGCTCCACCTCCGCGCCGCGACGGACGAGCGGTGCGGCCTCCACCGCGACGCGGGCATCGAAGGCCCGCTCCGCCCAGGCCACCGCGTCGGTCCGGGTGCTGCCCGGGAAGGGGAGCCTGGCGTCGCCGCAGAGCATGTCCTGGAGGATCCGGTGGGCGAGGTCGCCGAGCAGCCGGTTGCCATCCGGCAGGTCCACGCCGTCGGAGGCGGACAGCTTCGCCTGGTACTGGAGCGCCCAGCGGAACGGGCAGCCCAGGTAGAGCTCGAGCGCCGAGGCGGAGAGGGTGGCCGTGGGTTTCAGCGTGGCCGCGGGCACCTTCCAGGTGGCCCGCTGGGCCATGACGCCGGCCGGCGCCACGCCGGCGGTGGCCGCCTGCCAGGGCGGGGCGGCCCCGCCGGCCAGCAACCGCTCCGAGGCGATGGTGCAGGCGTCGAGCGCCCCGGCCGCGAGGCGGGTGGAGAGCTCGTCGAGCAGGGCGTGTGGCGCCGCCGCCTCGGAGCCGGCGAGCCGCCAGCGCACCAGCACGGCGCGCTCGCGGGCCGCCAGGATGGGGCGGCGCCAGCCCTCGGCCTCGAGGGCGCGCAAGGCGCCGGGGCCGGGGAGCCGGACGGAGGCCGCGGCCAGGCCCGCCTGCTCGGCGTCGGTCCAGGGCTCGGTGGCCGGGCCGGGATCGCCGTCGAGGACGAAGCCCCACCAGGTCACGTCGGCGCACGGGACGGTCACGGCGGCCGGGAGGGCCACCACTGCGGGCCGGCCGCTCTCGCCGACGAAGGCCGAGAGGGAGGAGCCGTCGCCGACCGCCAGCGCGTGGAGCTGCATGAGCGCCTGCTCGGAGACCAGCTTGCCGGGCGGCTCCGCCACCAGCAGCCGCTCCAGCGACCGGGCCACCGCCGCCGCCTGCCCCCAGAGCGAGGCATCGTCGCCGGCGTCGCCCTCGGGGTCGAGCTCCGCGGCCTCCCTGGCGCCCTTGACCCGGCCGCCAGCCCAGGTGGCGACCACGGCGCAGAGCGCCGCGGCCTGGGGGGCCGGGATGCCGGTGCGCGGATCGTGGAGCTCGCCGCCGAACCAGGCGCCGATGGCGGCGCGCAGCTTCGCGCCCGCGACGAGGGCCGAGGCGTCGTCGTCGCCCGACTCCCTGGCCCTGGCGACCGCCTGCTCGACGCAGTCCTCGACGGCCTCCAGCCACTCGGGCGAGCCGAGGCCCGGCATCTGGTTGAGCGCCTCGAGCAGCCGGCGCTGGGCGTGGACGGGCAGCGGCCCACCCGGCAGGAGGAGCAGCTCGGCGGCGCGGAACGGGTCCTGGGGCTCGAAGGCCAGGGACAGACGGAGCGGCAACACCTGCAGGTGCGGGCGCAGGTGCGAGGGCGTGGAGAGGCCGAGCGTGGGCAACCCCTGGCGGGCCAGCGCCGCGTCGAGCGTGGCGGCCTCGGTGGGCACCACGTAGGTGGCCTCCGCGAGCGGGCGGGTGCGGGCCAGCGAGGCGGTCAGCTCGGCGGCCTCGAGCGGGGTGTCCGCCTCGAGCAGGAGGAAGGAGCCGTCGCCCTGGAGCGCCACTTCCCTGGCCGCCGGGTCGAGGAGCGCCCGCTGGACCCGGCCCAGGTCGCGATCCACCGGAGCGAGAGCGGCGGCCGTCGCCTCCACCAGCTCGGCGCCGGCGGCGGCCAGGGCGTCGAGGAGCGCCTGGAAGAGCGGCTGGAAGGAGGCGCGCGGTGATGCCAGTTCCACGCGGACCGGGACGGGCAGGGGGCCGCCGGTCTCGAGGTCGGCGATGAGCTCGGCGACCAGGTCGGGCAGCCCCGGGGGCAACGCCGGGCCCGTCGCCTCGAGCGCCGACAGGTCCTCGAGCAGGAGGCTGCCGGAGAGGGGACGTCCGTCCCAGCCGCGCAGCTTGAGGCCGTCGCGCAGGTTGAGGAGGTGGCGGGCGACGCCGGACGGGTCGCGCGCCCGGGAGGCGGAGTAGGCGCGCCGGGTGTCGTCGCGGGCCTCGAGCCTCTGCGTCCAGGCGGCGAGCCGCTCGGGTGCCGTGGCCGCCTCTGCCGGGATGCCCAGGATGCGCCCGAGGCGGCGCGCCAGGCCGAGCGGCCCCACCGGCTCGAACCCGGCGCGGGCCTGCCCGTCGGCGAGCAGGTGACGCCAGGCGGTGCCGCCGTCGTGGGCGGAGAGGTGCAGCGTCAGCATGCGGTCGATCCCCCCGGGGAG
>JAJYHA010000278.1 GCA_021784995.1 Myxococcales bacterium | reverse complement strand
GAATAGTTATCAATATGGTGAACGTCCAGGAGCAGCGCCGGGAGGGCGAGGGGACGCGGCCCCGGTCCCGGTCCGACGATCCGCTCGCCGCGCTGGCGGAGCGGATCCAGCAGCGGGGCCTCAAGCACTCGCGGCAGCGCGCGGCCATCGCGCACGCCTTCTTCGCCATGGGCGGGCACGTCCCGGTGGAGCAGCTGGTGGCGCGCGTCCGCGAGGAGGACCCGCGCATCTCGGTGGCCACCGTGTACCGGACCATGAAGCTCCTGGCCGAGTGCGGCCTGGCCGTCCCGCGCCGCTTCGGCGATGGGCAGACGCGGTACGAGCCGGCCACCCGGCGCCACCCGGACGCGCACGACCACCTGATCTGCACCGCCTGCGGCGCGATCGTCGAGTTCGAGAGCGACCGCATGTCCGAGCTGCAGGAGCGGGTGGCCCGGCGCCACGGGTTCGAGATCGACCGGCGCCGGCTCGAGCTCTACGGCCGCTGCGCCGCCTGCCGGCGGGCCGGCCCGATCCGGGAGGGGGCGCTGCCATGACCCCGCCCGCCGCCGCGCCGGCCCGCGAGCCCCTGGAGAAGCGCGTGGTGTCCGCCGCGCGCAGCGTCATCCTGGTGGGCAACCCCAACGTCGGCAAGAGCGTGCTCTTCGGCGCGCTCACCGGGCGGTACGTCACCGTCTCCAACTACCCCGGGACCACCGTCGAGGTGACGCGCGGGAGCGCGATCATCGAGGGCAGGCCGTGGCACGTGATGGACACGCCGGGGACGAACAACCTGACGCCCATGTCGGAGGACGAGCAGGTCACCCGCGACATCCTCGTGCGGGAGCACGACTACACCTGCCTGCAGGTGTGCGACGCGAAGAACCTGCGGCGCGGCCTCCTCCTCTCCGTGCAGCTCGCCGAGGCGGGGGTGCCGTTCGTGCTCGCCCTCAACATGGCGGACGAGGCGGGGAGCCGCGGCATCCACGTGGACGCCGCGCTGCTGGCGGAGCGCCTGGGCGTGGACGTCGTCCCGACCGTCGCCGTCGAGCGCAAGGGCGTCGCGCAGCTCGCGCAGCGCCTCGGCGCCGCGCGCCGATCCACCTTCGTGCCGCGCTACGACGACGGCATCGAGGGGGCGCTGGCCGAGCTCGAGCCGCTCCTCCCGGTGCGCGGCGGCCTGAGCCGGCGCGCCGTGGCCGTGATGGCGCTGGTGGGGGACGGCTCGATCCGCGAGCACCTGACGGGCCTCTCCGACGCCGACGCCGCCCGGATCGAGGAGATCCGCCGCCGGGTCGCGGCCGTCCACCCGGAGTCGCTCCGGTTCGTGGTCTCGCGGGAGCGGCTGGCCGTGGTGGACCAGCTCCACGACGCCGTGGTCTCGCGGGGCGAGCGCTCGAGCACCAGCGACCTGGCGCGGCGCCTGGGCGCCTGGTCCACGCACCGCTTCCTCGGCCTCCCCGTCCTCGCCCTGGTCCTGGCGGCCTGCTACGAGTTCGTGGGGGTCTTCGGGGCCAAGACGGCGGTCGACTTCCTCGAGAACGCCGTGTTCTACGACCGGCTCGTGCCGTGGCTGACCGCGGCCGTGCGCTGGCTGGTCCCGTGGAAGCCGCTCCAGGAGTTCCTGGTCGGCCCGGCCGGCGTGCCGTTCCGGGAGCACGCGGGCTTCCTGGTGGGCAAGTACGGCGTCGTGTCGATGGGCCTGAGCTACGGCATGGCCATCGTGCTCCCCATCGTCGCCACCTTCTTCGTCGCCTTCAGCGTGCTCGAGGACTCGGGGTACCTCCCGCGCCTGGCGGTGATGGTGAACCGCGTCTTCAAGTGGATGGGGCTCAACGGGAAGGCGGTCCTGCCCATGGTCCTCGGGCTCGGCTGCGACACCATGGCCACCATGACCGCGCGCATCATGGAGACGCGCAAGGAGCGCGTGATCGTCACCCTGCTGCTCGCCCTGGCCGTGCCCTGCAGCGCGCAGCTCGCGGTGATCCTGGCCATGGTGGCCGGGCTGTCGCCGGGCGCCACCGCCTGGTTCGCGGGCTCGGTGGCGCTGACCCTCCTCCTCGTCGGCTGGCTGGCCGCGCGCGTGCTGCCCGGCCGCGGCTCCGACTTCGTGCTCGAGCTGCCGCCGCTCCGGGTCCCGCAGGCCGGGAACGTGGCCGTGAAGACGCTGGCCCGGATCGAGTGGTACCTCCGCGAGGCGCTGCCGCTCTTCCTCCTGGGGACGCTCCTGCTCTGGGGGCTGGACCGCGTGCACGGCATCGCGGCGCTGGAGCGGCTGGCGGCGCCGGTGGTGGTGAACGTGCTCCACCTGCCCGCGGAGGCGGCGGTCGCCTTCATCCTGGGCTTCCTCCGCCGCGACTACGCCGCCGCGGGCCTCTTCCTCCACTACGAGCCCTTCATGAAGGCGGGCACCATGACCCGCGAGATGCAGATCGAGGTGACGGTCGCCCTGGTCACCATCACGCTCTTCATCCCCTGCATCGCCAACTTCTTCATGATCCTGAAGGAGCGGGGCTGGAGGACCGGCCTCGCCATCGCCTCCTTCGTCCTGCCCTTCTCGGTGGCGGTGGGCGCCGCGGTCGACTTCCTGATGAGGCGGTTCTACTGATGCCGGCCGTCGTCCACCGCCAGGAGCGGTGCCCGCTCTGCGGGACCGAGTTCGACGCCGAGGGGCAGGGCTGCCGCCCGAGCTGCCCGATGGCGCGCGGCTGCAGGGTGGTCTGCTGCCCGTCGTGCGGGTACGGCTTCCCGCAGGAGACGGGCCTGGCGGGCCGCTTGAAGGCGATCCTCGAGCGGAGGAGGGCGCACCCGTGAGGCAGGCGAGCGCGCAGCAGGCGGAGGAGCTGCTGGAGGCCATCTTCACCGAGCGCGAGGAGGGCCGGGACGGCTCGGAGGGGGTGGTGGCGCACGCGGCTGGCCACCCCGACGGCGTCGGCGCCGCACAGCTCCGCGATCTGGAGCAGGAGGGGCTGGTGGTGCTCGACGGCGCGCGCGTGACGCTCACCGCCGAGGGGGAGCGCCGCGCGGGCGACGTCGTGCGGCGCCACCGGCTGGCCGAGCGGCTCTTCCGCGACGTGCTCCAGCTCTCGGAGGGCGCGACGGAGAGCCAGGCCTGCGAGCTCGAGCACATCCTCTCGCCCGAGGCGACCGACTCGGTCTGCACGCTCCTCGGCCATCCGCCCACCTGCCCGCACGGCAAGCCCATCCCGCGCGGCACCTGCTGCGGGGCGCTCCAGCGGACCCTGCGGCCCCTGGTGACCGGCCTGGCGCACTTCGAGATCGGCGCCCCGGCGCGGATCGTCTTCATCGCGCCGCGCTTCCACGACCGCATGGATCGCCTGGCGGCGCTGGGCGTGATCCCGGGGAGCGAGCTCCGGCTCCGCCAGCGCGCGCCCTCCTACGTGATCGAGGTCGGCGAGACCACCATCGCCCTCGATCCGGAGATCGCGGGCGAGATCTACGTCAAGCGCGTCGAGGCCTGAGCCCGGGCCCGCCGGGCCCGCCGGGCGCCGCCGGCGGGGTCGCGGGCCGTGGCCTAGCGCTTCATGGCGATGAGCTCGGAGAGGAGCTGGTCCGCGGTCGTGATGGTCTTGGAGTTGGCCTCGAAGGTGCGCTGGGCGGCGATCATGCGGACGAACTGGTCGGCGATGTCCACGTTCGACTGCTCCAGGGAGCCGGACGCGATGAGGGCCCGCCCGCCCTCGCCGGCGGCGCCCATCACGGCGGCGCCGGAGTCGAGCGTCGCCGCGTAGAGGTTGCCGCCCTGGCGCTCGAGCATGCCCGGCGCGGCCACCTGGACCACCCCCACCTGGCCCAGCGCGCGCGTCTGGCCGTTGGTGAAGACTCCCTGCACGACGCCCTTGCTGTCGATCTGCACCGACGAGAGCTGCCCGGAGGGATAGCCGTCCTGGCTCACGAAGGTGGAGGAGCTGTCGGAGGCGAACTGCGTGACGCCGGCCAGCCCGGTCCCGCCGGTGGCGGTGGGGTCCCCGAAGTCGAAGGTCAAGGCCTGCGCGGCCGCGTTCACGGGGGTGAAGCTGCCGGCGCCCGGCGTCACGCTCTGGAGCCGGCCCTGCGCGTCGAACGAGAGCGAGCCGCTCGCGATCTCCACGGGCGTCCCGGCCGTGCCGCCCTGGACCGCCGCCCCGTCGACGAGCGCGTGGTAGTCCCAGCCGCCCGACGCCGTGTGGCGGAAGTAGACCTGCACCTGCGTGGCCTGGCCCAGCGAGTCGTAGATGGTGGTGCCGCTGGCGAAGTTCGAGGTCGCCGCCGGCTGGGTGGGATCCCACGCGGCGGCCGGGGTCGCGGCGTCGGCCTGCAGGTTCGCCTTCAGGGTGACGGCGGCGGTGGCGTGCGGCGACGAGCCGGCGCTCCCCACCTGCAGGTCGCCCACGGTGCTGCCCAGCTTGCCCGCCGCGTCGGCGGCGTACCCCTGGACCCGGAGCCCGTCGGGGTTCACGAGGTAGCCGGTGGCGTCGACGCTGAACTGTCCGGCGCGCGTCAGGTAGGTCCCCGTGACGCCGGAGGTGGTGGTGCCGGTCACCTCGAAGAAGCCGTTCCCCTGCAGCGCCAGGTCGGTCGAGACGCCCGTGGTCTGCAGCGCCCCCTGCGTGATGATCTTCTGGACCGCGTCCACGCGCGACCCGAGGCCGATCTCTCCCGAGCCGCCGACCACGGTCTGGGCCAGCGCGTCCTCGAAATCGGCGCGCTCCTGCTTGAAGCCGATGGTGTTGGCGTTGGCGATGTTGTCGCCGATGACCGAGAGGTCGATGCTCGCGGCGGCGAGGCCGCTGGTGCCCGACGACAGTGAGGTGAGGAGGCTCATGGAGGATCCTTTCGATTCGATCCGCGCCCGCGGGGCGCGTCAGGACTGCGTGACCTGCACCACGTCCGACATCTTCACGTGCGCGCCGCCGATCACGAGCTGCGCGGCGCCGCTGCTGAAGTCGATCGCCTGCACCGTCCCGGCCGCGGCCGCGCTCACGGCGGGGCTGGAGCCGTCGGCGGCCTTGGCCGACAGGCGCACCGTGTAGGACCCGGGCGGGAGCTGGTTGCCGTGGTCGTCGCGGCCGTCCCAGGCCAGCGCGAAGGTGCCGGCCTCCTGCGTCCCGAGCGAGAGCGTGCGCACGGTGGCCCCGCTCGCGTCCTGGATGACGGCGCCGACGGCGGCGCGCCCGGCGAGCGTCACCGAGAGCGAGGGCGGCGGCTGGCCCTGGACCAGCGTCAGCCCGCTCGCGCGGTAGCTGACGGTCTTGCCCACCAGCGACGCCGCCTGGAGCTGGCCCGACGAGGCGGTCGCCAGCAACAGGCTGTCGAGCCGGCTCGAGACGCCCTGCAGCTGCTCCAGGCTGGAGAACTGCGCCAGCTGGGCGATGAAGGCCTGGTTGTCGACCGGCTGCAACGGGTCCTGGTTCGCGAGCTGGGCCGTGAGCAGCCGCAGGAAGTCGCTCTCTCCCAGCGAGCTCGTGCCGCTCGCCTGCGAGGCCTGGGCCGCGCCGGCGGCGGTGGCGGTGGCGGTGGACGTGGGGGACACGGTGGTGGTGGGATCCATGGTCTCCTCAGGCCTTCACGTCGACGTGATCGGGGTGCGCCGCGGGCGCGAGGGCCCCGGCGAGGGTGGCGCGGGTCCGGCGCGGCGGCGCCGGGGTGGGCAGTGCGTCGGGCCGGCCGTCCTGCGCCTCCCGCCTGGCGTCTCGCCGCGCGTCGCCGCCCGCGCTGCCGCTCGAGCCGCCGCTCGCGCCGCCCGGGAGCCCGGCGGCGTCGCGGTGGGAGATCTCGAGGGGGCCCAGCGTGAGGCCCTCGCGGGCGAGAG
>JAJYHA010000386.1 GCA_021784995.1 Myxococcales bacterium | reverse complement strand
CCGCGGGCGGGAGGGAGGGCGCCGTCGCCGCGCTCGCCGCCCGCGCGCGCGCCGCCTCCGCCTCGAGCGCGTCCCCGCGCTCCTGGGCCCGCTCGAGCCGCGACGCGAGCGCGCCCGCGCGCGCCTCCAGGTCGCGCACCGCCCCGCGCAGCCGATGCGCCTCGAGCGCGGCATCCTGCGCTCTCGCGCTCGCCAGCTCGGCCTCCAGGCGAGCGCGTTCGCGCAGCGCCTCCTCGGCCGTGATCCGCGCGCGGGCGGCCTCGTCCACGGCCTGCGCCTCGCGGGCGCGCGCCTCCTTGAGCCAGGCCTGCAGCTTCTCGCGCGCCTCCTCGCCCTTCCTGCGGACCGCCTCCGCGTGGACCTCCGCCTGCTGCTGCGAGCGCGTGGCCTCCTCGAGCTTGCGCCGGAGGTCGTCCCGCTCGCGCTCGAGCTGACGGACCGGATCCTCGGGCGAAGCCTCTCGCCGCTCTCCCTCCTGCCGCGGACCGTAGTGGTGGTCGGCCAGGCGCGTCAGGAAGGGCGCGGCCCGGGCGCGGGTCTCGGGCGCCGGATCGCACAGCACGCGCCAGAGCGCGAGCGGCAGCGCGCCGTCGCCCGAGCAGGCGTCGAGCAGGTCGTCGGCGGGATCCGGCGCGAGCGCCCACGTCGCGAGCACCGGCCGCTCCCAGCCCTTCCGCAGCGCCTCCACGACGGGCGCCCGCCGCTCGGGGGCGGCTCGGATCTCGTCCGCCAGCAGGTCGCACCGCTGAACCTCCCCCAGCTTCTCCTGACGGAACCCGGGCTGGGACAGCTTCAGGTCGCGGACGAGCTGGGCGGTCTCCTCGGGCATGAGCGCGACGTAGAGGAAGACCGAGAGCGCGTCCCGGTCCAGTTCGTGCAGCGGGGCGTCGAAGTCGGGTGGCGGCGTGGCCGGGATCTCGGCGGCGCGCGCGCGCGGCCTGGGGCGAGGCTTGCGGGTGCTCATCGCCCGGACGGGGCCTCGGGCGGCGCCTCGCGCGCCTCGGCGCGGAACGCCTCGCCCGGGCGGAGCTTCCACTCCTCCGCGACCGGTAGCTCGAAGCGGAACGCCGGCGCGAGCGACGCGGGCCCGGTGCCCTGCACCTGGAGCCCCACGCTCAGCTCGACGCGGACCGCCTCGCGCGGGAAGGGGTCGATCCACCAGGTCCCGAATGCGATCCCGGGCGGCAGCTCGTCCGAGAAGCGCTGAGGGTCCTTCAGCGCGAGGTACGGCTCTCCCGAGCCCGTCATCTCGCCGTAGGTCTTGCCGGCCGCGTCGACGAAGCGGAACGCGAGCTGCCGGAAGGAGAGCGGCACCACCACGTGCAGCGCTCCGCGCCCCTCTCCCGGCGCCGCCTCCTGCTCCAGCCGGCGCGGCGCACCCCAGACCGCGAAGTCGACGCGGATCGCCCGCTCGTGCGTGTCGGGGTGCACGCCCGGCCGGATCGAGAGCACGTCGAGCCGCAGGCCCTGGTCCACCCCCGAGGCGACGGGCGCGTAGGCGCCGCGCACGGCCGTCAGGCACTCGCGGGCGTAGCGGGACCAGGTCGCCGCGTCCTGCGCCGCGGCCCCTCGCGACCGCTCCCCGCGGGCGCCCGGCACCTGCCGCTCGTCCTGCCGGGCCGCCGGCCCGGGGAAGCGCTTGCGGAGCGCGCCGGTGGCCTCGTCCCACCAGCGGAGGATCGCCCTCGCCTCCTCGACGCCGGCGGGACCGCCGGCGCCGCGGGCCACCACGGCGCGCTCGACCATCTCGAGGCGGAGCGCGTCGCGCCGCTGCCGGTAGGCCTCCTCGTCGGAGCGCGCCGCCAGGCGCGCGAGCACGGCCAGCACGACGGCACCGGCCACCACGATCGGGAGCACGATCCGGAGCGCCTTCATGAGGGAGGGATACCCGTCCCGTGGCGCGGAGCGCAAGCGTCCCGTCAGGCCGCCGCGACCAGCGAGGCGACGTCCCTGAGACCCGAGCGGTCCAGCTCGTACACCAGCGCACGTGGGCGCCGCACCGGCTCGTCGGCGACGCGCGACGCGGAGCCGGCGCAGATCACCGGCGTCGGCCCGGCGGGACCCGGCAGCTCGACCCGGAAGCTGGTGTGCCGGTGTCCGTGCACGACGGCCGCGATCGGGATCTCGGCCACCAGCCGGACCACCTTGTAGGCGTCGGAGAGCGGCATGCGCGCCAGGCCGACGTCGGAGGAGACGCGCTCGGGGGGGATGACCAGGTGA
The DNA here is from genome assembly GCA_021784995.1 of Myxococcales bacterium. Next base: position 3,573 of record JAJYHA010000386.1, on the reverse strand, counting down.
TGGTGGAGCGCCAGGACGACCGCCCTGCCCTGCTTCGACGCCTCCCGCGCCATGTCGCGCGCGGCGGCGAGCTGCTCGCTCCCGAGGGCGCCCGCCGTCGCGCGGGGATCCTCGCCGAAGCGGGCGCTGTCGAGCGCGACGAGCGTCACGTCGGGACCGAGGGCGACCGCGAGCGGGTAGACCGCCACCGGCCTGCGGGCCCCCCGGCCGTCGGGGCCGAGCGCGCGCAGGAAGCGCCAGGTCGAGGCCGCCTCCCAGCTCCACACGTCGTGGTTTCCGGGCACCACGGTGAGCCGCCCCGCCTCGATCCACGGGGAGAGCAGCTCCGCGGCACGCTCGAACTCCGCGCTCTCCCCGGAGAGGGTCACGTCCCCGGTGACGAGCAGGTGGTCGACCCGCTCCTCCTGCAGCGCCGCCAGGATCCGCTTCAGGAGCTTCACCGAGTGGCGATCGCACTCGCGCGCCGCGATCCCGTTGCGCGGGTAACGGGCACGGTCCCCGATGTGCAGGTCGCTGATGTGCGCGAGCCGGAGGATGACGGGATGCTAGCGGCGGGTCCCGGACGTGTCAAAGCCACGCCGCAGGTCGCGCCGGGGAGCGCGCGGCGCCGCTGCGCGCAGCCCCCGAAGGGCCACGGCGCAGGCGGGGCCGGATCTAATTGATTGCCCGCGGCGGCACGTGTGGGTATCCCTGAACGAGCGGGATCACCCGGTGGCGGGCCCTCCCACGGCCGGGACCGCGACGGCAGCGGGGCGAGGAGACGACATGTCCGACAAGGAAAAGAAGACGGCCGCCGGCGCCCAGGTCGCCCCGGCCATGGGACCTCCCGGCCTCATCAACAAGGAGGACATCCCGCAGGTCCTCCCCATCCTGCCCCTCCGCAACTCGGTCTTCTTCCCGGGCGGCGTGCTCCCGCTCGCCGTCGGCCGGCAGAAGACCATCGCGCTCATCAAGGACGCCGTGCGCGACGAGCAGGTGATCGGGGTCGTGACGCAGCGGCGCGCCGAGGAGGAGGACCCCGGCGCCGCCGACCTCTACACCGTCGGCACCGTGGCGCGCATCGTGAAGCTCCTCAAGATGGGAGAGGACAACTACTCGCTCGTGGTGCAGGGCCTGGCGAGGTTCCGGGTCCTCGACCTGGTCCAGGAGGCGCCCTACCTGAAGGCGCGCATCGATCCCGTCGAGGACCGGACGGCGGTGGACGACGTCGAGGTCGAGGCGCTGGCCATCAACCTGAAGAAGCTCGCCCGCGAGGTGATCGAGCTGATGCCCGAGCTGCCGGCCGCCGCCACGGAGCTGGTCGAGAGCATCACGCACCCCGGCCACCTGGCCGACCTCATCGCGGCCAACGTCGACGTGCCCATCGAGGAGAAGCAGCAGGTCCTCGAGACGGTGGATCTCAAGGCGCGCATGAAGCTCGTCCTGGAGCTCCTCAACCGCAAGCGCGAGATCCTCAAGCTGTCGAACAAGATCGACTCCGCCGTGAAGGGCGAGATGTCGAAGACGCAGCGCGAGTACTACCTGCGCCAGCAGCTCAAGGCCATCAAGGAGGAGCTGGGGGAGCTGGGCGAGGAGGAGGAGGAGCTGGACGAGCTGGCGGAGCGCCTGAAGAAGGCGGGCCTGCCGCCGGAGGTGGACAAGGTCGCGCAGAAGGAGCTGAACCGCCTGAAGAGCATCCCGACCGCCAGCTCCGAGTACACCGTCGCCCGGACGTACCTGGACTGGATCGCCGATCTGCCCTGGTCGAAGCGCACCGACGACAACCTCGACATCGAGAACGCGCGCGGGATCCTCGACGCCGATCACTACGGACTCCAGAAGATCAAGAAGCGGATCCTCGAGTACCTGGCGGTCCGGAAGCTGAAGAACGACATGCGCGGCCCCATCCTCTGCTTCGTGGGCCCGCCGGGCGTCGGGAAGACCTCCCTCGGCCAGTCGATCGCGCGCGCCACCGGGCGCAAGTTCGTCCGGCTCTCCCTGGGCGGCGTCCGGGACGAGGCCGAGATCCGCGGGCACCGGCGCACCTACGTGGGCGCGCTGCCGGGCCGCATCATCCAGTCGATGAAGAAGGCCGGCACCGTCAACCCCGTCATGATGCTGGACGAGATCGACAAGCTCGGCGCCGACTTCCGCGGCGACCCGAGCGCGGCCCTGCTCGAGGTGCTCGATCCCGAGCAGAACCACGCCTTCTCCGACCACTACCTCGACCTGGCCTACGACCTTTCGAAGGTCATGTTCGTCGGCACGGCCAACCTCCTCGATCCGATCCCGGGCCCGCTCAAGGACCGCATGGAGATCCTGGAGCTGCCGGGCTACACCTTCGAGGAGAAGGTCCACATCGCGCAGAACCACCTCATCCCGAAGCAGCTCCGGGAGCACGGGCTCAGCCCGGACGCGATCGTCTTCGACGAGAAGGGCCTCATCAAGATCATCATGGCCTACACGCGCGAGGCGGGCGTCCGCAACCTGGAGCGGCGCATCGCCGACGTGTGCCGCGCGGTGGCCGTCGAGGTGGCGAGCGGGAAGGTGGCGGCGGGCGCGCGACGGACCATCACCGAGGGCGACCTCCCCGACATGCTCGGGCCGGAGAAGTTCTGGAACGAGACGGCCGAGCGCACCGAGATCCCGGGCGTGGCGACCGGCCTGGCCTGGACCGCGGCCGGCGGCGACATCCTCTTCATCGAGGCGACGAAGATGACCGGCAAGGGTTCGCTGACCCTCACCGGCCAGCTCGGTGACGTGATGAAGGAGTCGGCGCAGGCGGCCCTCAGCTACCTGCGGTCGAAGGCGGACGGCCTGGGGATCCCGCCCAACTTCCTCGAGAAGACCGACATCCACATCCACTTCCCGGCCGGCTCCATCCCCAAGGACGGCCCCAGCGCCGGGGTGACCATCCTCACCGCCCTCGTCTCGCTGCTGACCGGGATCCGGGTGCGGTCCGACGTGGCGATGACGGGCGAGGTGACGCTGCGCGGCCTCGTCCTGCCCGTGGGTGGGATCAAGGAGAAGGTGCTGGCGGCGCACCGCGCGGGCATCCGGCGGGTCATCATGCCCGCCCGCTGCGAGAAGGACCTGATCGACGTCCCGGAGCAGGCGCGCAAGGAGCTGGAGTTCGTCTACGCCACGCACATGGACGACGTCCTGGCCGCGGCCCTCGAGGAGAACCCCCTCGGCCGCAAGGCGCCGCCCGCCCCGCCGCTGCCGCCCGAGCCCGACGCCGGCAAGAAGGAGGCGGGCAAGGCGGGCGAGGTGCGCGCCTAGGCGGCCCGAGCGAGGCCCGCGCGCAGGCGTGCGGGCCTCGCGGGCGCGGCGAGCGCGCACGCCCGCCCGCTCTCCGGGCACTCCTGCCACACCCAGCGCCGTGTCGCGCCTGGCCCTCATCACCGGCTCCGCCGGGAGCCGCGCCGCCGCGCTCGCGGTCGAGCTGCGACGGACGGGCTGGAGCGTCCGCGTGGTCCCCTTCGACGGCGCCGTGGTGCCCGATCTGCTCGCCGAGGCCCGGGGCGCGGAGGCGCTCTTCCACGTCGGCGTTCGCACCTCCCGCGCCGACCCCGCGCCGGCACGGGCCGAGGC
>JAJYHA010000025.1 GCA_021784995.1 Myxococcales bacterium | reverse complement strand
GAGCCAGAGCAGCTCGAGCGGCGCGCCGACGTAGAGCCCGGTGGCGACGTCGCCCAGCACGGCGCCGGTCACGCCGCCCAGCACGACCGGACGCGACAGCATCGCCTGGAGGAAGCCCTTGCGCTCGATCGACGCGAGGCCCGCCACCGCCGCCAATGCCAGGTAGGACACGACCGCCCCACTCTATCCTGTCTCGGTCGCGGCGTCGTACCTCTCCCGGAGCGCGGCCGGGCCGGCCGGCGCGTCGGAGGGGACGGCGCGCGCGGCGACGTCGAACCCCGCCGCCTGGAGCCGCTCCAGCTCCGCGAGCTCCCGATCGGAGAGGAAGACCGACGGCGTGACGGCGCGGCGGCCGGCGCCGTAGTGCACGTTCCCGACGTTGACGTGGGGTGCGAGGGCCGGCGTGAGCCCTGCCGCCGCCGCCCGCGCCAGCCCCTCCACCTCCCGGAAGAGGAGCAGCACCGGCTCGGGCGCCCTGGAGAGGGCGTCGTACGCCACCTGGGCCACGGGGAGCACGCTCCCCTGCAGTTCCGGGGGGAGCGCCAGCGTCATGGCGGCCTGCGCCAGGGGGCTGGCGGCGGCCTCGTCGTCGGCGACCACCACGCACCGGATCCTCAGGCGGGGGACCCAAGCCTCCAGGATCTGGCCGTGCACCAGCCGGTTGTCGACGCGGACCAGCGCGATCATCGCCGGGGTCAGCTCCGGGTGCTCCGGGCGCGCGTGCGGAGCAGCTCGCTGGCGAGCGTGATGTTCTTCTGGGCGTGCGCGGCCAGCACCTGGGCGATGTCGCGCACCGTCGCGCCGGCGGTCCGGCTGGTCGACACCTTCATCAGCATCGGCAGGTTGACGCCGGTCACCACCTCGATGCGCTCGTCGAGGAAGGTGAGCGCCAGGTTCGCGGGGGTCCCGCCGAACATGTCGGTGAGGACCAGCACGCCCTCCCCGGCGTCGACGGCCCGGATGGCGTCCCCGAGCACGGCCCGCGCGTCGTCCATCCCCTCCGGCCCGATGGAGACCGCGCGGCACTGCTCCAGCGATCCGCAGATGCCCTCGGCGGTGCGGATCAGCTCCTCCGCCAGCCGGCCATGCGTCGCGACGACCACACCCACCATGATGGAACCCTATTCCTTGTCCAGGTCGCGGTGCCAGAGGCGGACGTCGGTCCCCATCGCCTGCAGCCGCTCCGCGAGTGCGGCTCCGACGGCCACCGATCGGTGGCGTCCTCCCGTACACCCGACGGCGATCGTGAGGTAGCTCTTTCCCTCCGCGCGGTAGCGCGGGAGCAGGAAGGCGCACAGGTCGGCGGTGCGGGAGAGGAATCCCTGCGCGTCCGGCTGGCCCAGGACGTAGGCCTGGACGCGCGCGTCGGTGCCGGGGTGCGGCTTCAGCTCGGGCACGAAGTAGGGGTTGGGCAGGAACCGGACGTCCAGCACCACGTCGGCGTGGCTGGGCAGCCCGTAGCGGAACCCGAACGAGACGACCGTCACCCCCATGCGGCCCATGTCGCCGTCCACGAAGCGGGCGTGGACGAGCTGCTTCAGCTCGTGGACGTTCATGGCCGACGTGTCGACCACCTCGTTGGCGACGGCCTTGATCCCGGCCAGCGCGGCGCGCTCGGCCGCGATCCCCTCCGGGACGGTGCCCGACCCGGTGGCCATGGGGTGGCGCCGCCGCGTCTCCGAGTAACGCCGCAGCAGCGCGTCGTCGCGCGCGTCGAGGAAGACCACGTCGACCCGGGTGCCCGTGCGCCGCACCTCCTCGATGACGCGGGGCGCCTCGGCTAGGAAGCGCCCCTCGCGCGCGTCGACCACCAGCGCGACCCGGGTCACCTCGCCGGCCGTGTGGGCCGACAGGTCGAGCAGCTTCTCCAGGAACACGATGGGGAGGTTGTCGACGCAGTAGAAGCCCGCGTCCTCCAGGGCGCGGAGGGCCGTCGACTTCCCCGAGCCCGACACGCCGGTGATGATGACCACGCGCGGCTCGGGATGCCCCCGCGGGGGTTCCGGCGGCGCGCGCCCGCTGCCCTCCCGCGCCATCATTCGACGTCCACCTCGCCGCCGCGACTGCCCGGCGCCAGCGCGATGGCCCGGTTCAGCCGCTCCTGGAACTCGCGCGCGGAGTGGTGCCCCTGCAGCTTGAGCAGGTGGTTCCGGGCCGCCACCTCCACGATGGTGGTCATGTTCCGTCCGGGTCGGACCGGGACGATCAGCATCGGGATCTCGACGTCGAGGATGCGGAACTTCTTCTCCTCCACGCCCAGGCGGTCGTACTCGACGTTGGGATCCCACTCCACCAGCTCGAGCACGATCTCGATCTTCTTGCGCTCGCGGATCGAGGCGACGCCGAAGAGGTCCTTGATGTTGATGATGCCGAGGCCGCGCACCTCCATGTGGTGCTTGATGATCTCGGAGCCGGTCCCGTAGACCGCCTCGTAGGCCGCCCGCTTCACGTCCACGATGTCGTCGGCGACCAGCCGGTGCCCGCGCATGACGAGATCGAGGGCGATCTCGCTCTTGCCGATGCCGCTCTTGCCCAGGAGCAGGATGCCGACCCCGAACACGTCGAGCAGCACGCCGTGCATCGAGGTCTGGGCGGCGAGGATGTCCTCCAGGTAGTTCTGGACGCTCTCGATGAAGGTCGACGAGAGGTGGGTGGTGTGCAGCACCGGGACGTCCGCCTCCTCGGCCGCCGCGCTCAGCTCGGGCGGGATGGGCAGCGCCTTGGTCACCACCAGGCACGCCACCTGCTGGCCGAAGAAGGCGCGCAGCACCTCGCTCGCACGGTCGCGCGGCAGCGAGGCCAGGTAGCTCATCTCGGTGTTGCCGAAGACCTGCAGCCGCTCCTTGTGCAGGTACTGGGTGAACCCGGCCAGGACCAGGCCCGGCTTCTGGATGCGCGCGCTGGAGATCTTCCGCGAGAGCCCCCGCTTGCCGGCGACGAGCGTCAGGCGGAGGTCGAACTTGCGGTCGTCCAGGAGCGCCCCGACCCGCGTCGCGTCCATGCGGGGCGCAGTCTAACCCGGTGATCGGCCTGCGTCATCAGGTCGGGAGACCCTCCTGGCACCCGGCCGTGGAGTTTCGTTGACCGGGCGGTCGGCGCGTCACTAGATTGCCGCCGCCGGCATGCGGCTCAAGGTCCTCCACCACGCGAACTGCTTCGACGGCTGCGCCTCGGCCGCCCTCCTCTTCCGCTTCCTCCGGGACCGGACGGGGGTGACCCTCGCCGACACCGCCTTCGCGCCGGTGCAGCACCAGCGCGGCGACCCCTTCCCGCCGGGCGCCTTCGACGGCGACGTGAACGCCTGCGTCGACTTCCGCTTCTCGCCCGACCCCGCGCTCCACTGGTGGTTCGACCACCACGCCAGCGCGTTCCAGCCGGCCTCCCTCCGCGTCCTCTTCGAGCGCGACGTGTCCGGGCAGAAGTTCTGGGATCCGGCCGCGCCCTCGTGCACCGGCTTCATCGCGCGCACCTGCCGCGAGCGCTTCGGGTGGAGCGCCCCCGACCTGGACGACCTGCTGCGCTGGGCCGACGTCATCGACGCGGCGCGGTTCCCCTCGGCGGCCACCGCGGTCCGCCTGGAGGAGCCGGCGCTGCGGCTCATGACCCTGCTCGAGGCCACGCAGGACCCGCAGCTCCCCCGGCGCATGATCGAGGCGCTGGCCTCCCGGCCCCTGGCGGAGATCGCCGCCGAGCCCTGGGTCACGGGCCCGCTCGGCCCCATCCTGGAGCGGCACCTGCGCTCCATCGAGACGGTGCGGCGGCTCGCCCGCGTCGAGGGAGGGGTGGTGGAGGTCGACCTCTCGGAGACGGGCATCGAGGCGGCCAACAAGTTCATCGCCTACGACCTCTTCCCGGAGGCGCGCTACACGGTGGTGGTCTCGCGCGACCCCAGGCGCGCCAAGGTGTCGGTGGGCTCGAACCCCTGGTCCCCCACGCCGAGGACGCACGACATCGCCCGCATCTGCGAGCGGTACGGCGGCGGCGGGCACCCCGTGGTGGGTGCGATCTCGCTCGACCCCGAACGCCTGCTTGACGCCCGGCGCGTGGCGGGCGAGATCGCGAGCATGCTGCGGGGTGGCGCGACGCCATGACGCCCGGCCAGTACATCCTGGTCGTCGACGACGACGACGACTTCCGCGAGGCCCTCTCGGAGGTGCTGACGGAGGCCGGCTATCCGGTCCAGCAGGCGGAGAACGGCGAGGTGGCGCTGGCCCGGGTGGAGGGCGAGCAGCCCGGGATCGTCCTCCTGGATCTCAAGATGCCGGTCCTGGACGGGTGGGGCGTCATGGAGCGCATGCGGGGCGATCCGCGCAGCGCCGCGGTCCCCATCCTCATCCTCTCCGCCTACGGGTTCGAGTGGGAGGCCGAGCTGCTCGGCGCCCAGGGTTTCATCCCGAAGAGCGTCGGGATGGAGGAGATCCTCGACCGCGTGCGCAAGGCCGCCGGACCGCCGCCCATGCGCCACTGACGGCGGCGCCCTCGCGCACGGCAGGACGTCACCGCTCCCCTTCCCGGAGCGTGGCGGGGCGGACGGCACCCCGGCCGAAGCGCGCCTCCAGCGCGTCCACCGCCGCGTTGAGCGCGCGTCGGCGCGCCGCCGACCCGGCGCCCTCGAAGAGCCCGAGCTGCTCCGGGGCGCCGTCGAGCCCCGACGCCGAGACGCCCGTCAGGCGCACCGGACGGTCCAGGTCGGCGCGCTCGAGCTGGGCGCGCGCCGCCGCGAAGATCTCCCGGCCGTCGTCGGTGGCCGCGGCCAGCGTGCAGCGACGCGTCACCTCCTCGAAGTCGGCGTACTTCAGCTTCACGGTGACCGTGCGCGCCCGCTTCTCCGCCTCGCGCAGCCGCCGGGCCACGCGCTCCGCCTGGCCCAGCAGGCGCGGGAGGAGCGCGTCCCTGCCCCGCAGGTCCTCCTCGAAGGTGTCCTCGGCGCCGACGCTCCGCGCCTCCTCGTCGGCCACCACCTCGCGCGGGTCCTCGCCGCGGGCGAGGGCGCGCAGGTCACGCGCAGGTCCGGGCCCGACCGCCCGCGCCAGCAACGGCTCCGGCGCCACGGCGAGCTGGCCGATGCGGTGGATCCCCGCCGCCGTGAGGGCCGCCTCGGTGACCTTGCCGACGCCCCACAGGCGCGCCACGGGCAGCGGAGCCAGGAAGGCACGGGTGCCGCCGGTGGGCACCTCCACCAGCCCGTCCGGCTTCCCGAGGTCGCTGGCGATCTTGGCGGCGAGCTTCACGTCGGCGACCCCGGCCGACACCGTGAGCCCCACCTCGGCGCGGACCTCGCGCTTCACCCGCGCCGCGATGGCGCGGCCGGGCCCGTGCAGCGCCCGGCTCGCCGTGACGTCGAGGAAGGCCTCGTCGAGCGAGAGCGGCTCCACGAGCGGCGTGTAGCGGCGGTAGAGGTCGAACACGCGCTCCGAGAGCTCCTGGTAGCGCTCGAAGCGCGGCGCGATCACCGCCGCCTCCGGGCAGAGGCGCCGGGCTCGCGCCGTGGGCATGGCGGAGCGGACCCCGGAGCGCCGCGCCTCGTAGCTGGCCGCGCACACCACGCCGCGGCGGGAAGGTCCGGCCACGATCACGGGGCGCCCCCGCAGCGCGGGATCGTCGAGCTGCTCCACCGACGCGTAGAAGGCGTCCAGGTCGAGGTGGAGGATGGTGCGGGGCCCGGGCACCGTCTCCTTTACTTACCACCGGACCCCGTCGTCCAACCGCCGCCGCCAGAACCCGGGGCACGTGGATTTCTCCTGGCAGATCGGGCCCATGCGCTCGTCGCGTGCGTCCCGGCGAGGGCCCTGGCGCC
>JAJYHA010000129.1 GCA_021784995.1 Myxococcales bacterium | reverse complement strand
CGCGGGCGGCCGTGACCGCGCCCTCCGCGCGGCGCGGCGCGCGCCCGGGAGGGCCCCACCGGTCAGCGTCTCCGCGGCCGGGCCGGGCCGCCCTCGATCGCCTCGCGCCGCCGCGCGTGTCGGGAGGGCGGCGGTGTGGTAAGGAGCGCGCATGGCGACGCGGACGCGAGCGCGCGTGGTGAGGCCCCCGCGGCGCGCGCCGCGCGCGCTCGTCGCGTACGGGAAGGCCGTCCTGCGCGCGGAGGCGGCCGCCCTCTCGCAGCTCACCCTCGGCCCCTCCTTCGCCGCCGCCGTGCAGCGGATCCTGGCCTGCCGCGGCCACGTCGTCGTGACCGGGATGGGGAAGTCGGGCTTCATCGCGCAGAAGATCAGCGCCACCCTCGCCTCGACGGGCACGCCCTCCCTCTACCTGCACCCCGCGGAGGCCGCGCACGGCGACCTCGGCCGCGTCGCCCGGGGCGACGTGGTGCTCGCCCTCTCCAACTCCGGGGAGACGGAGGAGATCCTGCGCCTGCTGCCGGCGCTCCGGACGATCGGGGCCCGGGTGATCGCGCTCACGCGGCACGGCGGCAGCCCCCTGGCCCACGGCGCCGACCTCGTGGTGCCGATCGGGAACGTGGAGGAGGCGTGCCCGATGGGCCTCGCCCCCACCGCCTCCACCGCCGCCCTGCTCGCGCTCGGCGACGCGATCGCCATGACCGTTCTGAAGAACCGCTCCTTCGACCGCGACGAGTACGCGCTCTACCACCCCGCGGGGAAGCTCGGCCGCCGCCTCCGGAAGGTGCGCGACGTGATGCGGTCCGGCGCTGCCAACCCGCTGGTCCGCGACAGGGCGACGCTGGCGCAGGCCGTGGCCGTCATGACCCGGACGCCCGGCCGCCCCGGGGCCTGCACGGTGGTGGACGGGCGCGGCAGGCTGGTGGGCGTCTTCACCGACGGCGACCTGCGGCGGCTGGTCGAGCGCGCCCACGTCGACTTCGCGCGCCCGGTCGCCTCGGTGATGTCGCGCCACCCGCGGACGGTCCGGCCCGAGACGTCGGTCGCCGACGCGGCGCGCGTGCTGCGCCAGGGGCGCATCGACCAGGTGCCGGTGCTCGACGAGGAGGACCGCCCGGTCGGCCTCCTGGACGTCCAGGACCTCCTCGCCGCCCGCATCCTCTGACGGGCGCCGCCGCGCGGCGCGGCGCGTCCCATCGGGGCGAGCGGCGGGCGCGCGCGCTGCGGAGATCTTCCGCTCCCGCGGCACGAGCCGCTTCGCGCGGCGCGACGTGATCCCGGCGGTGACGCCCTGGAGCCCGCCTCCCGGGCCGCGCTACGCCGGGAAGATCCCGGCGATCCGGAGCTCGTTCGGCGGCGCCCGGCGGAGCAGCTCCGCCACCGGGACTGCGGCGCCGGGCACCACCAGCTCGGGGCAGAGCTCCGCCAGCGGCGCGAGCACGAACCTCCTCTCCGCCAGGCCCGGGTGAGGCAAGGTCAGCTCGGGGGTCCGCAGCAGCACCTCCGCGTAGAGGAGCAGGTCGAGGTCGAGCGACCGGGGCCCCCAGCGCAGCGCGCGACGGCGCAGGGCGCCCTCCTCGATGCGCTGCAGGAGCCGCAGCAGCGGGCGCGGCGGCAGGCGGGTCTCGATCTCCAGGGCCGCGTTGAGGTAGCGCCCCTGGCCGGGCGGACCCACCGGCTCCGTGTCGTACACGCGCGAGGCGCGCAGCAGGGCGACGCCGGGAGCTGCCCGCAGGCCGCGCGCGGCCTGCGCGAGGTGGCGCCAGCGATCGCCCAGGTTGGTGCCGACTCCCACGTACGCGCGCACGCCGCGCGCCCCCTACACGACGGGGTTCCTGAGGACGCCGATGCCGGACACCTCGACCTCGACCCAGTCGCCGCGCTTGAACGCTCCCACCCCCTCCGGCGTCCCGGTCGACACCACGTCGCCCGGGAGGAGCGTCATCGTCTGCGAGATGAAGGCGAGCAGCAGGTACGGGTCGACCACCATGTCGCGGGTCGAGCCGCGCTGGCGCTGCTCGCCGTTGACGCGGCACGTGACCGTGAGGTCCATCGGATCGAGATCGGTCTCCACCACCGGGCCGACGGGGCAGAAGGTGTCGTACCCCTTCGCGCGCGTGAAGTGCGCCTCGCGGCGCTGGATGTCGCGGGCGGTGACGTCGTTGAGGCAGGTCCACCCGAACACCGCCTCGCGCGCCTCCACCGCCGTCCTGGCGCCGGTGCGCCCGACCACCAGCGCCAGCTCCGCCTCGTGGTGGACCTCCTGCGAGGCCTCCGGGATCCGGATCGCGGCGCCCGGCCCCACCACCGACGTGGAGGGCTTGATGAAGATGAGCGGCTCCTTCGGGACCTCGTTCCCCAGCTCCTTCGCGTGCGCCCGGTAGTTCCGCCCCACGCAGACGATCTTCGACGGCTGCACGGGCGCGAGCAGCGTGACCTCCGGGAGCGGGTGCGCGGGTCCCTCCGGCAGCCCACCCGCCCACGGCTCCGCGCCGAGCGCCCTCACCGTGGCCCCCTCGACGACGCCGTACAGCTCCCGCCCGCCGCGCCGGAATCGACAGGTCCGCATCTACCGCCTCTCCAGTCCGAGCACGTCCGCCATGTCGTGCAGGCCGGGCGGCCTGCCCACGATCCAGCGCAGGGCGCGCACCGCCCCACGCGCGAACTGGTCGCGCGAGGTGGCCCGGTGCGTCAGCTCCAGCCGCTCGCCCTCGCCCGCGAAGAGGACGGTGTGCTCGCCGACCACGTCTCCCCCGCGCAGCGTCTGGACCCCGATCTCCCTCGCCCGGCGCTCGCCGATGAGGCCGTGCCGCTCGTACGCGACGTCCCGCTCGACGTCGCGCCCGAGGGCCTCGGCCGCGACCTCGGCCAGGCGCACCGCCGTGCCGGACGGCGCGTCCTTCTTCTTCCTGTGGTGCATCTCGACGATCTCGACGTCGTAGGCCTCGCCCAGGGTGCGCGCGGCCTGGCGCATGAGCGCGAAGAGGACGTTCACCCCCACGCTCATGTTGGGCGAGAGGACGATGGGGATGCGCGCCGCGGCCGCGGCCATCCGGGCCCTGCCCTCCGCGCCGAATCCGGTCGAGCCGACCACCAGCGCGGTGCCCCGCCGCGCGCACGCCTCCGCGTGCAGCACCGAGGCCTCGGCGGAGGTGAAGTCGACCACCGCGTCCGCGCCGGCGTCGAGCGCCTCGTCGAGCCCGGCCACGATGCGCACCCCGAGCGGGGCGAGCCCGGCCGCCGTCCCCGCGTCGCGCCCCACCGCCGGACCCGAACGCTCCGTCGCGCCGGCCAGCACGAGCCCCTCCTCCGCCTGGATCATGCGGACGAGGTGCCCGCCCATCCGGCCCGCGGCCCCGGTGACCACCACACGGATCATCGCCGACCTCGCGCGCGCCCGGTCACGCGACCGGCAACCCGAACCGGACCATCGCGTCCTTCACCCTGGCCAGGCTCGCCTCCGCCACCGGCGCCAGCGGCAGCCGGATCTCGGGCCCGGCACGCCCCAGCAGCGCGACCGCCGCCTTCACCGGCCCCGGGCTGGTCTCGACGAACAGCATCCGGTTCAGCTCCGCCATCGCCACCTGGCGCTGGAGCGCCGTCGCGTAGTCGCCGCGCCGGGCGGCCGCGACCAGCTCCTTCATGGCCCGGGGCGCGATGTTGGCGATCACGGAGATCACGCCGTGCCCGCCGCAGGCGATGTAGGGGGTGACGGTGAAGTCGTCGCCGGAGAGGTAGTCGATGGCGTCCTTGCCGACCTTCTCGACGAGTTGCACCTGGCGGTCCATGTTGGCGGTCGCCTCCTTGATGGCCGCGATCGCCCCCGCGCGGGCGAGCCGCGCCACCGTCTCCGGCAGGATGTCCCCCGAGGTCCGCGACGGCACGTTGTAGACGACGATCGGGAAGCGGGTCGCCTCCCAGATCGCCATGTAGTGACGGTAGAGGCCCTCCTGCGTGGGCTTGTTGTAGTAGGGCGTCACGACCAGCGCGCCGTCGGCCTTGAGCTCCCGGGCGCGCTTCACGGCGTCGATGCACTCGTGGGTGGCGTTCGATCCGGCGCCGGCGATCACGGCCGCGCGACCGCGCACCGTCTCGACCACCGTGCGGATCACCTCCGCGCGCTCCTGCGCCGTCAGCGTCACGCCCTCCCCGGTGGTGCCGCAGGGCACGATCCCGTCCGTCCCCTCCGCCAGCTGCCACTCGACGAGCTCGCGGAGCGCGCGCACGTCGACCGCGCCACCCTTCATCGGCGTGACGATGGCGACCATGGAACCTTGGAAGCGCATGAGGCGACCTCCGCGTCGGGGTGGGGCGGCTGCCGAGAATCTAACCCATCTCGGGCCGCGAGCCGAAGCGCCGTGGGCGGGGCGAAGCCCGCTCGCCGCGGAGCAGGTCGTCGAGGGTCTCGCGGCGGCGGACCAGGCGCGCCGCGTCGCCCTCCACGAGCACCTCGGCGGCGCGGGGGCGCGCGTTGTAGTTCGAGGACATGCTGAAGCCGTAGGCCCCGGCCGAGCGGACGCACAGCAGGTCGCCGGCCGAGACGGCGGGCAGGCGCCGGCGCCGGGCGAGGAAGTCGGAGGACTCGCAGATCGGCCCCACGACGTCGCAGACGACGGTCTGGCGGGCGGGCCTCCCCACCGGCTCGATGTCGTGGTGGGCGCCGTAGAGCGACGGGCGGACCAGGTCGTTCATGGCGGCGTCCACCACCACGAACTCGCGCCGGCCGTTGCGCTTCCGGTAGAGCACCCGGGTCAGCAGGACCCCGGCGTTGCCGACCAGGACGCGACCCGGCTCGAGCAGCACCTCTCCCTCGAACCCCAGCAGCGCGCGCTTCAGGGCCGCGCCGTAGGTCTCGGGCTCCGGCGGCTGCTCGTCGCGGTACTGGATGCCGAGCCCGCCGCCGACGTCGAGGTGGCGGATCGAGATCCCCTCCGCGGCCAGATCGGCAAGGAGCTGCCGCAGCCGCCGGATGGCGTCCAGGAAGGGCCCCACGCTCGTGATCTGGGAGCCGATGTGCATCGCGGCGCCCCGGATCTCCAGCCACGGGTCGCGCCGTGCCGCCCGGTAGAGGTGCCGGGCCTCCGTCGTCGACACGCCGAACTTCGACTCCTTGAGCCCGGTCGCGATGTACGGGTGCGTCCTCGGGTCCACGGCCGGATTGACCCGGACGGCGACGGGCGCGCGGATCCGGCGGCGGGCCGCGATGGCCGAGATCCGGGCCAGCTCCTCCCCGCTCTCGACGTCGATGACCTTGATCCCGCGCTCCAGCGCGAGGGCGATCTCGTCGTCGCGCTTGCCGACGCCGCTGTAGACCACCTTGCGCGGGTCGCCCCCCGCCTTCACAACCCGCTGGAGCTCCCCGCCCGAGACGATGTCGAACCCGGCGCCGAGCCGGGCCAGGAGCGCGAGCACGCCGAGGTTGGAGTTCGCCTTCACCGCGTAGCAGACGAGGTGCGGCAGGCCCCGGAGCGATCGCTCCAGGACGGCCCAGTGCCGCGACAGCGTGGCGGTCGAGTAGACGTAGAGGGGCGTTCCGTAGGCGCGGGCCAGCTCGTCGAGCGGCACCGCCTCGGCCCGCAGCACTCCGCCCCTCCGCCGGAAGTGGTTCATCGCCCCGCGCTGCCGCCGCCGTCCGGCGACGGAGGAGCCTCCTGGGTGGGGGGACGTGGCGGAGCCTTGACGCCGCAGGCGCCGAGGAGCCCGGCCGCGCCGCCGGCCAGGAGCAGCGCCCCGAGCAGCAGCGCGCGGGCGCGGGCGGTCACCGGGCGCCCCTCAGCTCACGGGTCCACCGGGCGAGCTGCCCCCGGACCTGCGCCGGCCCGGGAGCGCC